>CAXBOL010000876.1:0-2461 GCA_963977295.1 uncultured Opitutaceae bacterium | reverse complement strand
CCGACTACCCACCGCGCGCTCCTCGTCCGTTTCCGGCAACTGGGTCCCCTCGCACGCGACCTACTGACCCAGACCTCTCGAGGGAACAACCGTCACCTGGCGTGGCACGCGCGGACCTACCTCGAAGAGCTGAACTTCGTCGATCCCGTGGCCGAGTTTCGCGAATTCATCCAATCACTTAATTATGAATTGGAAACCGGTGCACTCATGCTCGCTCGCACCGTGCGGCCCGACCTCGATATCGGTGCGTGTATCGAACAAATTGAGACAATGGCCCACCGCTGTCGGGAGCTGATTGTTGAGCCCTCCTCCACGCGGGAAAAATGCCGGATCATCAATCGTGTGCTCTTCCACGAATCTGGATTTCACGGTAATATCGAGAACTACACCGACCCCCATAACAGTTTTATCGATCGGGTGCTCAGTCGGCGCCGTGGCATTCCCATTTCTCTCAGTATCCTTTACTTGCTGGTGGCGCACCGACTGGGGCTGGAACTCGAACCCATCGGCCTGCCCGGCCACTTCATGGTCGGCTGTTTCAGCGATCAAACTCCCTTCTTCATCGACGCCTTTGATGGCGGCCTCTTTCGATCGCCTGAGGAGATTTTCGTCTTCTTACGATCCCACCATCTATCCGTGCAACTGAGCGACCTCGCCCCGACCCCCATCCGCGAAGTGCTGTGCCGCAGTTGCCGCAATTTGGCCCACCACTACCAGATGCAGGGCAACGCCGAAAAATCAGCCCTCTTCGCCAGCTTCGTCACCGAGTTCGAAGCCACCCACGCCAAAAACATGCTGTAGCGGGAGCGGTTTATTTAACCACAGATGGACACAGATAACCACCGATTTAATACCCGGATTGAGCTCCATCCACCGAGGTTCCATCGCGTAACGGTAGTGGAGCCATCTGTGTTCATCTGTGGTTAAATAAATCAAGCTGAACGCATTTCGGGTGTATTCGTCCACATTCGTGGTTAACAACCCCTGCCATGGAGCCCGTCCTTACTCTCTCTGACCTCGACAACTGGTCCTTCCCCGGCACCGCTCTCGCCGTCTTGGGGCACCCGATCAAACACTCAATCAGTCCGCAAATGCACAACTCGGCGCTCGCGACCATGGGGCAAACCGACGCCGCATTTGATTCTTGGCGCTACTTCCGTTTTGACGTTCCGCCCGCTGACCTCCCCGAGGCGTTGACAAAATTACATGCCGCCGGGTTTCTTGGGCTCAATCTGACCGTGCCCCACAAGGTTCTCGCATTCGACCTAATCGAACACGTCGACCCCAGTGCGCAGCCCATTGGCGCCGTCAACACCCTTAAACGCACGGCCACCGGCTGGCACGGCCACAACACCGATGGCTACGGCCTCGCTACGGCCGTGGCCGAAACACTCGTCGAATGCCTCGCCCAAGGTTGCGCCTCGCTCCATATTGCCAACCGCACCGAGGCCAATCGCGTCACCCTCATCGCCGATCTCGCGCCCCTCGACCGCGACATTCCGGTGGCTGGATTTGCCCCCTCCGACCCCCCCCACAATTTACCGCCCAACGCCCTGGTCATCAACGCCACAAGTGCCGGACTCAAACCCGAAGATCCGTTGCCCATCGATCTCGCCACGATTACTTCCCCGCTTGCCGTGTTCGACATGATCTACAACCCGGCCGAGACCAAGCTCCTCACCGCCGCCAAATCACGAGGAATCCCCACCGCCAACGGGCTGTCTATGCTCGTCCACCAGGGCGCTTGCGCCCTCGAGATCTGGAGCGAAGCCCAAGTTCCGGTCTCGGTCATGCACACCGCCGTAAAACAGTCGGCTTAAAACAATGTGCGCTGGATGAGCCAAAACAGGCCCATCGCCGCCACCAACAGCGAGATCACCAACGGCCCCTTGGCTTCAAACCACGGCCAGCTACGGGCCTTGGCCAGCAAGGGAAGCACCAGCAACGCGATCGCAAATTGACCCGCTTCCACCCCGAGGTTGAAGCCCAATAAGGCCGACGTCACGCCTCCCCCTTCATCGCCAATGCCCAATTCACGGAGCACGCCCGCAAAACCGAAACCGTGAATCAGTCCGAAGCCGAAGGTGAGTTTCCATCGTCCGGTCAAATTTTCATCTTTCCGCACCAAATTCTCGATCCCCACGTAGACAATGGACGCCGCGATCAGCGGCTCCACCCAAGCTCCCGGAAAATGAACGATATCGAGCGCGGCCAGACCCAGAGTAATGGAGTGCGCCACCGTGAAACTGGTGATAACGCCCAACATTTGTTTCCATCCCCGACAAGCGATCAGCAAGCCCGCCAAAAATAGCAAATGATCATAGCCGATCAGGATATGCTCCACCCCCAGTTTGAAAAAGAGCCAAACTCGATGGGGCCAGGAACTCGTCCCCTCCGGCGTTGGCGCATCGACCGCCGGCGCGTCCACCTCCGCCCCAACGGTCGCGGCTCGATTCGCCCC
>CAXBOL010000875.1:0-2462 GCA_963977295.1 uncultured Opitutaceae bacterium | reverse complement strand
GGCCGCTGGGGTCGGCGGACGGGACGCCCACGATGACGTGATCGAGGAGGCCGATATCGATTGTTTTGGCGGCTTCTCGCAGCGTTCGAGTCACTCGGATGTCGGCGGCGCTGGGGGCAGGGTCCCCGCTGGGATGGTTGTGCACACAAACGATGGCTGACGCGGCTTCTTTGATCGCGGAGCGGAAAACTTCTCTTGGGTGCACGAGGGTGCTACCCGCGGTGCCCGAGGTGACCTCCAAAGGTGGGCAAAGGAGTCGATTCTTGCGGTTAAGACACAATACCCAGAATTTTTCGACTGCGAGCCCCAGGCACCGCGGACGCATGAACTGGGCAATGGATTCCGGTGAGTCCAAGGCGACCGGGGCGGTGGGATCTGCCACCACTCGTTTGGCAATCTCCATGACGGTGACCAGTTGCAAAGCCTTGATGTGTCCAATGCCTTTGAGGCTTTGAAAATCTTTAGCGCTCCAGCGAATCAGTCCGGCCAACGAACCGGCTTCGTGGAGGAGTCGGTTAGAGAGGGTGATGACGTCCTGGCCCTGGGTGCCACTGCGCAGGAGCATGGCGAGGAGTTCTCCGTCACTGAGGGCCCCGGGTCCCTTGCTCTCCAATCGTTCCTGAGGGCGCTCGGAAACGGCCATGCCGCGCAGACGGTTGGAGGAATCGGGCGAAGGCGGGGAATCTAGTTCGGCCATGGCGAAGGTCAGAAGCGGAGGTTGCAGGGGAGATGGGGAAACCCTTTTCGAAGGGTTATACCATCAGCTCGACCAAATTGGACTAAATTTAATGCAAAAAAGGTAGGGACGGACCCATCGTTCGCACCAGGCTACGGCGGACACGTCGCTGGGCCGTCGGAGTCTGGGCAGTGGGGGAGTTTCTCTAGTGACATAAGCCTGATGGCGCCCCTAGCGGTCACGCCCTGCCTGTCTCCCTCCCGAAATCGTTCTCATACTCGTTCTCATACTCTTTCTCGTTCCCGATATCCCCATCTGCCCCTCCGCCACCTTCAGACTTTTAGACTTTCAGACCGGGCTAATTTCGAGGTAGGGACGGACCGCTGGGCCGTCCGCGTCTGCCTCTCCGCTGGGAATCCACTCAGTCTGCCACCAATCAGTCGACCGTCAGCCTGCGGCGCGCCCAGCGGTCACGCCCTACCTCAGAACAAAGGACGTTCTTATGAATTGATAAATGGGCCACGGGAGGCGCTTCGAGGTATGCGGGGGGGGAGACACAAAAAAGGCGCGCCTGGTGGGGCGCGCCTTGGAGATTGGGAGTTGCTATTCGCCGTGGACGGCGCGGGCGGTGCCTTCGCCTTCGTCATTGTCCTGATTCCGTTCACGCGGACGGAGCATTTTCATGAAGGCGATGAGGTCACGCATTTCGCTGCGCTTCAGCACCATGCCGAAGATGGGGGGCATACTGGATGGGGCGCCGGCACGATCGGTGACTTTGGTGGCGTCGAGTTTCTTGGTCTTGCCTTCGGCGTCACGGATCGTGATTTCCCGGGCGTTTTCCTCGAGAATGGTGCCCGCTTCGAATCCCCCGCCCTGCAGGGTGAACGCCACGACATCAAATCCCTCCGCGATCTTGGCATTGGGATCGACGATGGATTCGAGGATGTAGTCGATCGGCTTGTCGGCTGCGATTCGAGAAAGTTCGGGGCCAGCATTGCCGCCTTCACCATTCGCGATGTGGCAGCGAGTGCAGGCGAGGACGGGGTGTTCATTGAAGAGCTTCCAGCCGGCTCTGGCATCGCCGCCATCCAACGCCCCGCGGTAAGGGGCCAACTTATCTGAACCGGCCGCCCAGTGCGCCTTTAGGGCATCGAATGCGGCTGTTACAGTAGGCGCCGAGGAGGCTTCGGCGGCGTCGAGGAGCTCAACTTGGGCGAGATAAGGGAAGTCACCCGTCTGAATCTTTTTCAGCCCGGCCACGAGGAGGTCTGCGGCCCCGGGATCAGCGAGGTCGGCGATCGCGGCGTAGGCGGCTTGAATTTCCTTCGGGGTGCCATCCTTGACCATCTTGGAGAGGATGGGCAGAGCCTGCTTGGGCGAAAGACGAGCCAGAATCGGCAGGGTTGCCATGCGTAGGACAGGTTGGTCGGATTGACCAGCCAGCGAGACCGAATCGAGGAGTTGTTTATCGCCCAATTCATCCAAAACGCCGAGCGCCGCTGCCCGGATTTCGCTGTCTTCGGATTTCGCAGCAACCATTTCGCGGATACGAGGGGTTGCGGCGGTGACCTTGAGTTCGGTGACGGCTTTGAGCACCGCGCGTTTGATGCGGCCGGATGTGTCAGCGAGGAGCGAGGGCAACTGAGATTCAAGGGCCGAGATGGCGGGAGTGGCATTGCGGATCGGCAACGGGCGATACACGCCGACGAGGCGGTCGCGGATGAAGGGCTCGGGCCAGGACGAGAGTTGGGTCAGTGCTTCCTCACGTAGATCGGCGGGCACATTC
>CAXBOL010000874.1:0-2470 GCA_963977295.1 uncultured Opitutaceae bacterium | reverse complement strand
CCGTGCTGTTGGCTTTGAATGAGTAGACTTCCGCCGACGCCCATGACGGCGACGGCGCCGAGGGAGCTGAGAAAATTGGTGCCGGGGCCGTGGAGCGACCAGCGATACATAGCCTTGAGGGTGTTGTCGCGCAGGAGGTGAGCGGCGTCGCGAAAGCGTCCGCGCTCGCGATCACCGAGGGCGAACGAACTGATGAGCCGATGTCCGGAGATGTTTTCCATCAGGAGTCCATTGAGCGCGCCGGCGGATTCGCGGGTATTTTTCCAGAGGATACGCCCGGCTTTGAAATGGATACGGCCGAGGACCAGCACGATGGGCAGGGGAGCGAGCACCAGCGCGGCCAGCAAGGGTTGTTGGGCAAAGAGGATTGCGCTGATGCCGATGAGGGTCAGGAGGCTGACGGTGCCTTGTTCGGTGCCGTCGAGAAGGGCGCGCTCGACGTTTTGCACGTCTTCAATCACACGGGAGGCAATCTCTCCGGTTTGGCGTTGGTCGTAGTAGCCGACAGGTAGTTTGAGCAGTCGGGAGTGCAAATCGCCGCGGAGATCGACCAAGACCTTTTGCTCCAGGGTGTTGTTGACGCGAATACGCAGTGAGTTGAAGGCGTCGCGCAGGAAGTAGCACAACGTGAGGGCCGCAACGCCCCAGATGAGCAGATCGCTGCGGTTGGGCGCGATGACGTCGTCGACGATCCACTTGATGACCTGCGGAATCGCGACGAGGAACAGTGTGCTGCCGACGGCGAGCGAGAGCGTGAGAGCAAAGAGTCCGCGGTAACGAAAAAGATAACGGGCAACGCGACGAAACGGATTTTTAGTCTTGGATTTAGGCAAGGGCTGTTACCGTGCCCAGCATCGCGACGAGTGCAACCGGGAGTTGCTAGCGGCAAGGCGCACGAGCTGTTGAACTGCAGTTTTTAACCACAGATGAACAGATGGCTCCACTACCGTTACGCGATTTAACCTAAGAAACACTGAGTAAATGAAGTCATGCAGTGGGGATTGGATCTGTGTATATCTGTGTGCATCTGTGGTTAACCTATGTTGACGTTGCTGAGAGGCAGGGAGAGGGTTCGCGTGGTGGTTACGTAGGGGGTCTCGCGAGGCGGGAGAGGAGGGTGAGGGCGATGAGGATCAGTGTGGCTGAGGCGAGGCGTTGGAGGGTGCGGGTGAAACGGGATGCGCGCAGGGCTGCTGAAGATCTGTGGGCGAGCAACGCATAGCCGGTCATGACTCCGCCCAGGGCGAGGGTCGCGCTGAGGATCGTGAGCGCGGTGTCGAGGGGCGTGAATTGGGTGAGATCGAGGAAGGCTGGGAGGAAACCGAGGTAGAAGAAAATCGCCTTCTGATTACCGAGGGTGATGAAGAGGCCGAGAGTGACACTGGACGAGAGGGTGAGATTTGGGGCCGAGGTTGGAGCGGTGAACTTGACGGTTGAACTGCTTCGCCAAAGACGGATACCCATCCCCAAAAGATATATCCCGCCAACGATATTTAGGAGGCCGAACAGGGGCGCGAAAGACTCCGCAATATAGCCGAGTCCATAGACGACGAAGAGAACGAAGACGATGTCGCCGAGGATGATGCCGAGGATGGTGGCGAGGCCGTGCGACAGGCCCCCTGCCAGGGTGCGCGCCGTGACGGTGAACACGCTGATACCGGGCGTGAGTGCGAGCACGAGCATCGCGCCGAAGAGGGAGGCGAAACTTGAGAGGGTCATTTGCCTCTAAAACGGATCCACGCGATGCGTGGGCAAGGTCCGGGCGCTCTAGCGTTGGGCGCTGAGATCTAACGGGGCTGGATCGGTGTAAGCGCTGGCGGGGAGCGTTTGAAACACGGCGATGTCGGTGTGGGCTTTGTCACCGTGTCCGTCGGCGAGGAGGATTTTGCCGTGGCGTTGCCAGTTGGTCCAGGGACCGAGGGAGCGGGATTCGTCGACGTTGTAGTCCTTCCAATAGGTCCACTCGGAGACGAGGGAAGTCTGCTGGTTGACGAACACATGGTATTTGTTGTCGGGCGTGCGACCGACGGCTTGGAAGGTAAGTTGCAATACGTCGCAAGGCGCGCCGGTGGCATCGTTTTGCACGCCAACATATTTCAGGGTCACGCCGGAGTCCTTGAGTTTGTAGGGCATGACCAGCCAATAGCTGTCGTTGATCCACGCACCTTTGGCTTGGGAAATCAGTTTGGCGACGGAATCGGCGTCTGTGACCTCGACGCCCGCTTGCCACGCGCGGCCCACGCCGGTGTTGAGATTGGAGAGGACGGTGACGTCCTTGTTTTCGTAGCGGTGATCGCCCGTGTATTTGTCCCACACATGCAGGCGATTGCCGAAGAAGCGCCAGGTGAGGTGGCGGGTATTGTCCCACGCCTTGCGTCCCCCCATGGCAGCCATGGTGGCATCGGCGATGGCGATGGCTTTGGCGTCGGATTCGGCGGTGTTGAACCCGACTTGCGCGGGATTGGGATCC
>CAXBOL010000873.1:0-2474 GCA_963977295.1 uncultured Opitutaceae bacterium | reverse complement strand
GTGTTTTCGTCTCTTTTCTATGAAAGTCGACTCCTCCATCAAATCAGCCAAGAAGCGCCATCCCGCTTGCCAAGTGGTCCGCCGCAAGGGGCGCATCTATGTGATCAACAAGGTCGAGCCTCGTTACAAAGCCCGTCAGGGTTAATCGACCCAACCCAGAAAGCTCTTTACCGTGAAATCCGAAGGTCATCCTAAACTCAACGACGTCTGTTTCATCGACGTCGCGACCAGTCGTAAGTTCCTCACCAAGTCCACGCTGAAGTCCCAGCGCAAGGAAACCATCGATGGTATCGAATACCAAGTGGTGGTGCGTGACGTTACCAGTGATTCGCACCCCGCCTACACCGGTGAGAAGCGTTTGGTCGACACCGCCGGCCGCATCGAAAAGTTCTCGAACAAGTTCAAACGTGTTCGTGGCGGCGCCAAGTAATCGCTGATTCGATCAAATTTTCTGAACCCGTTCCGTTCGCGGAGCGGGTTTTTTTGTGCTGCGCCGGCAGGAGATTGGAGTGGAGTCAAAATTGGGTTGCGGTGGACGAACGGGTTCGGTGCGGTGCCCCTCTATGGCTATTGGTCCTCGATTGGTAATTTTTGACTGTGACAGCACTCTCAGTTCGCTGGAGGGAGTGGATGAACTGGCGCGAGCGCGGGGGCCGGAGTTTTTTAAGGCCGCGGAAGCGATGACCAATGATGCCATGGAGGGACGTTTGGCGGTGGAGGCGGTATTTGGGCGGCGATTGGAACTGATCCAACCGACGGCGAGTGAGGTGGCGCAGGTGGGTCGGCGCTATGTGGAGACGATTGAACCGACGGTGATTAAAACGTTGGCCACGCTCCGGGCCCGAGGATGGACCGCGTTGATCTTGAGCGGAGGCTTCCGCCCGGCGATCCAACCACTGGCGGATTTGTTAGGCATTGAGCGCATCGAGGCGGTGGAGTTGTTTTTTGATGAACAGGGTAACTACCGAGGGTTTGATGAGGACTATCCGACCACTCGTTCCGGCGGGAAGCCCTTGGTGGTTAAACGATTAAAGAACGAATTTTGCCCCAGTGAAGTCGTGATGGTGGGGGATGGAGTCAGTGATTTGGAAACCAAGCCCGAAGTGGATTTATTTGTGGGGTTTGGGGGCACGATTGCTAGGCCCAAGGTCAAAGCTGGCGCCAGCCACTTTATCATGCGACTCGAAGAGTTGGAGACGTTATTAACTTAAAAGGGCCGTGAACGCTCTTGCGCGGAGGGGCTGGGTCTTTTTCCCTCGAAGCTTATGTTGTCTCGCAAGTCACGCATTGGAATCACTCTGTTAGTTCTACTCAGCCTCGCAGCAGGCTCGATGCTTTCGGCGGCTGACGGAGGCGGGCACGGTGACCCGGTTAATTCCCCCTTGCCACTGGAGGCGTATGCCGCCGCTGACGCGCAAGCCGATGGTATGGTCGGAATCTTAATGGGCCGAATTGCGGAGGAGCCGTTCAATCTGGTCGCTTCGGTGATTTTTTTGCTGGCAATCATCCATACCTTTCTCACCGCGAAGTTTCGCCACTGGGCCCACGAAGTGGAGCACGCGCACCACGAGTCGATCAGTAAGCGGAAGCGGGAAAAACCCACTGATAATGATGAGGATGGGCAGCCAGATGAAGTGAGTTTTAAAGGGCAGATCCTGCATTTTCTTGGCGAAGTCGAAGCTGTGTTTGGGATCTGGGTAATTGTGTTGCTTGGCGCGCTTACGATGGAAAAAGGCTGGCACACGGTAATCGGTTACATTGATCAAAAGGTGAACTACACCGAACCGATGTTCGTCGTGGTGATTATGGCGATGGCGTCGTCGCGCCCGGTTTTGCGGTTCGCTCGAATTTGCCTCAAAGGAATTGCCGCGCTAGGCAAGGAATCCATCGCGGCGTGGTGGCTCTCGATCCTGATCGTGGGCCCCGTGCTGGGATCGTTCATCACGGAGCCGGCCGCCATGACGATTGCCGCTTTGTTGCTGGCTCGTCAGTTCTACGACCTCAAGCCTTCCCCCAAATTCGCTTACGCCACGATCGGTCTGTTGTTTGTTAATATCTCGGTCGGGGGCACCTTCACCCATTTCGCGGCTCCGCCAGTATTGATGGTGGCAGGCCCATGGGGCTGGGACATGCCCTACATGTTTGAGCACTTTGGATGGAAAGCACTGTTGGGCATCGTGATTTCCACGCTGGTCTATTTCTTCATGTTTCGGTCGGAATTTACCGACATGGAAAAGCGAGCCAAAGCGGACGCGGGTTCCGCCAAAAAGGTGAAAGAAGGCGATCCTGTCCCGGCTTGGATCACAATCGTGCAACTGGGTTTCATGGGCTGGACGGTCTTTGTGGCGCATCATCCAGCGATGTTTATCGGCGGATTTCTGTTCTTCCTGGCGTTCTCGCAGGCCACCGCACACCACCAAGCCAAGATGGATTTAAAGCCTTCGCTGTTGGTTGGATTCTTTTTGGCGGGACTG
>CAXBOL010000872.1:0-2489 GCA_963977295.1 uncultured Opitutaceae bacterium | reverse complement strand
GGTGAAGCAGGGGCACGAAGTCGCGCACCGGAAGGGTTAAGCGGGAAAGACGTTTTTGTGATTTTGCCGGTCGGGCGCTGACCAGCCATTGCGAACGGGATTTTAGCTTTTGTCTGAGTTCATCGAGATCATGCGCGTCCAGCCGATCGGTACGACGGCGACCATGCTCATCAATGAAGAGGGTGGCGAAAGTGGTCATCTTAGAGGGCGAGTCGAACGTGGGTGGACGAGGTGGAAACCGGGATCCGCAGGAGGTGCTGACGATGGCTAAAAAGAGCGGCGTCCGATTCGATGGCGACGAGGGTCAATGATTCGAATTGTTCACCGATTTTCACGGTGCGACCGTTGAGTAAGATGCAGGACCTGGGGCCCTGAATAATCCCGCCCACTTTCAATTCGATTTCGTGAATGAGCGCGTCCGGCAGTTGACGAACGGTGAAAGGGTTTACTTCCGGGTTTTCGGCGGCAGCGATGGCGATCAGATCAATGACGCCCGATGCGTTGGGCAGGATCGCCGCGACAAATTCGTTGGCGACGGCCGGCTCGGGTGGCGGCGGTTGCATCGTCTCCACGCTGGCCATTTTGGATGCTACCGTTGACAATGGCGCAGACGGTTCAATTGGGGTCGGAGCCTCCGTTTTTTCCGTCGGCTCCGTCGGCTCCGTCGGTTGCGGCAGCGCGTCCGACTCGACGTCATCGCCACTTGACTCGACACCCGGGCCCGATGGTGATTTCACCAACGCGGTGGGGCGAAGGTCCCATCGTGCTTCGGTTTCGAGTCGTTGAATGCGGTGGGCCTCATGGCGAATCAACGGGTTCTTTGGGTCCACGTAGGCACCGAGGGTATATTCGACGACGGAGGCCGGAATCCGGAGCTCGTTTCGATTAGCGGGTGCCGCAACTGGCAGTGAATCGACAGCGGGAGTCGGGCGAGGGGCGTGGCATCCGCCGAGCAATGCAATGAAGAAGGGGATCAGGATTTTCATAGTTTTGAACGCGTGGATCCTCCGAAGTTTTCGCCGTCGATAGGCTCGGTGACATACAGGTAGAAAGGGGTGCCCGCGGGCACGCGGACGTAGACGCCATCGTATTTGATGGCGTCCTGAATCTGCCGCGCGTATTCCCGCAATACGGCTCCCGTCCCGGCCAAGGTGGCATTGCGCGCGGTGGCGGCAGGAACCAAGGATTCACCCAATCCAATGAAGGAAGATCGGGTATCTTGGAGGGCGGCAGTCGCACTCGCCAAGAACGTGGCGGCAAAGAGTTTGGTTTCGCGCCAGTCGTCCGTGCGTAGGATCACGCCGGGAAGCCCCGCGGTGCCGTCGGCGGTTGGTTCCAAACCGTTGGCGTCGCGACTCAGCGCCATGCCCTCGACCTGTATCGTCTGGTGAAAATCCTCACGGAAGTCAGACCACACCAATGTCCAGGGACCACTGGCGGCAAGCCGACCTCGAGTCGGGTCCAGCGAAGCCCGACCATGCACTTCTGCGCCCATGGGAATAACCAATCGACCGGCATGCCAGACTTCAGCGGTGACCAGCCCAACCACCGGAGTGGCCAAGCGATTGGATTCGAGCGTGAAGATGGTTTCACAAGGAATCAGCCGACCCAAGGGAACCGGTGCGTCGTGACCGGGCTCAGTTTCGGTCGCGGCAAAAACTGTCAGTGGCAACTCGGCCACGACCGGTGGGGCAACCGTCGCCACGGGGTCAGGTGTCACCGGATCGAGTGCCTCGGTTGTTTGTAGGGGACTCGTGGTTACGGGTTCAAAGCGAGCTACGGGCCGTTGAAAAATCCGCGGAAGCGAAGGACGAACTTCCTTGGTTGCAGTCGGACTCACGACGGTGGGATCTTGCGGGTCCTGCCATGCCACGATCGCAATCGTGATGGCCGCCAATAAGGCGACGACGGTCAGTTGACCAAACGGAGTGCTCAAATAGTGCAGGTCGATTTTCATTCGAGCGTAGGGAGGGTGATCAAAAATCGATTTTTGACCGACAGATTGGCGCGAGTGCCATCCGGGTTGCCGACGATGGCGAGGGTGATGGCCGCACTTTGTCCGGCAGGGACCTCACCGGATGCGTCGGTTAGAGCGACGGGGAACGATTTAGCTCCGACCTGCACGGCGAGGTGGGCAGGAGAATAGACGATTGGTTTCGCGGTCCGATTCTCCACCCGAAGTTTAAAGACCAAGGCATCATCGGTTTTGAAACGAAACACACTTTCAATGACGGTGGTCACTCCGGCATGCTCGCTGACGGTGCCAAGATCGACCCGTTCGATGCGTTCCACCATGGCCGGATATTGCCGGGCGAGCGCGGCGTAGTTATCCACTTGATCGAGGAGTGAAAGGAGATGTTCCGACCTCGCCTTGATCGGGGCCAGGCCGGAAGCGGAAGTCGGCTCGAAGAACGTCAAAGTTCGATCCGGATCCTCGGTGGACCGGAAGGTCAGCGCATAGGCCTTATCCTGATAAATCACGTTCAGGG
>CAXBOL010000871.1:0-2508 GCA_963977295.1 uncultured Opitutaceae bacterium | reverse complement strand
ATGGGAGCCTCCGTGACGCTTTCAATCCGGCCTGAATGCTGGGAATTGCGGGAACAAGCCGCCGCCGAAAATTCGATCACCGGGAGAATCGGAGATTCAGTTTATCTCGGCGAGGTCGCCCAATACGAATTCATCACCGGGGACAAAACGCTGAAGATCTACGAATTGAATCCGCGGCATCTCGGGAGCGGAGGAGATCGGACCCTCTACGCCCACGTGGAGCCACGCGACGTGGTGGTATTGACGGCCTAACTAGGTCCTGACTGCCATGCAGCGATTCCTGATCATACTCGCCTTGGTGGTGACCATCGCCGTTCCCTTCGTGCTACGCCCCAAGCAGGAAGCGGTCGCCGACGCCGATGACGTATTGGTCATCATCACCCCGCACAATGAAGCGATTCGGCACGAGTATAGTGTCGGCTTTGCGCGTTGGTATGAACAGCGCACAGGCCGCACCGTGGGGATCGACTGGCGGGTCATTGGCGGCACCAGCGAGATCGCCCGTTTCTTGGAAGGCGAATACGTGGCTTCGTTCCGCAATTATTGGACGGGAGAATTGAAGCGGAAGTGGACCAATGACGTGCAATCCGGATTCCATGATCGACGACTGCCCGCGGATGCACCCGCGGAAGTGAAGGCCGCGCGCGAAGCCTTTTTGGCCTCATCGGTGGGGTGTGGCATTGATGTCTTTTTCGGCGGCGGCACCTATGATTTTATCCGTCAAGCTCAGGCCGGTCGCTTGATTCCGACTCGGATTTTTGAGACGCACCCCGAGTGGTTCTCCGACAAGGTCATTCCTCGCGAGTATGCCGGCGAAGAATATTGGGACTCGGACCATCGCTGGCTGGGCACGGTGCTCAGCAGCTACGGGATTATTTACAATCGTGATGCCTTGAAGCGAGTCGGCATCAACACACCACCCGCCCAATGGGAGGATTTGCTTGATCCGCGACTGATCGGTCAAGTGGCGCTCACCGATCCGACCAAGAGTGGTTCCATTGCCAAGGCGTTTGAAAATGTGATCCAACAACAAATGCAGCGTCGGTTGTATGCGTTGCAGAGTGAGAATCCGACTATCTCGGAGGCAGAGCTTGAATCCGCCGCGGTGCGAGAAGGTTGGGTTGCGGGCTTGCAGCTCCTGCAAATTGCGGCGGCCAATGCGCGTTATTTTACCGATACTTCTCAGAAACCGCCCATTGATGTCGCCACTGGGAATTGTGCCATGGGCATGTGCATTGATTTTTATGGACGCCAGCAGGCCGAAGCGGTGCGTCGTCGAGGCGACAGCGTGCGCGTGGATTACGTTTCCCCAGTGGGGGGCAGCGTGAGCTCCGTCGATCCCATCGGCATAATGCGGGGCGTGAAGAATCAAGAAGTGGCGGAACTCTTTGTCGAATACGTCATGTCGATGGAAGGGCAGAAGCTTTGGAACTTTGAGCCCGGCACACCGGGAGGTCCCGAGCACTTCGCTTTACGACGCTTGCCGGTGCGTCGTGACTTTTACGTCGATGAATTCAAGGCCTTTCGTTCGGATCCCGACGACTCGCCCTACGAAGCCAAGGATCAACTTATTTATCGGGCGAGCTGGACGAGTAACCTTTTTCGGGAGATGTCGTTGATCGTTCGTATCATGGGCTTCGATACGCATCCCGAACTGGTGGAAGCGTGGCGAGAGATCTTGGCGGCAGGTCAGCCGACCGAAGCCATGGCGATCCTTCAGAATATGGACGGCGTGGACTACGATGTGGCAGCCGGAATGATCAAGGATACCTTGGGATCGCGCGACAAGGTGAAGGAAATAGAATTGGCCAAGGATTTAGGCAACCTGTTCCGGGCCCAGTATCGACGGGCCATCGAGGCCGCGCGAAAAAGTGAGTAGGACCGGTCGCTCATATGAATGAGACTTTTTACCGAGGCGTCAGGCCCGGTTAGCTGCGCCATAACGGGGCAGAAACTTGGAGCGGAGCAGCACCGCAGTTTTGAACCACGAATGGCTTCGCTAACGCTGCGCTCGGGAACGCAATCTTCTTTGTCCGCCCAGTTTAACCGGGCTTTAAACGGAACGGTAGTGACGTTTATTCGTGTCCATTCGTGGTTCAAAAAACCTCCAGTCATTGGAGAGTTTATTGAGATAACGAAGAGAACTAAATCGTTTTACAGCAATACATTCATTATTTACGGGTTCCCTTTCTTTCCTTCCGTAAAATCTAACTACCGACAGCTCTTGGTATAAGGCCTCCGGTGGATCAGTTGAGGCGGTGGACCACTTGATCGGCCAGGCGTTGCATGGCCTCGGGGAACCAACGCTCGCCTTTTTCCTTCGTCGCGGCCGTCGCATCGCCCATCACCCCGTCTGCCGCGATATCGCTGGATTGCCAGGAGAAGATCGCCGACGCACTTTCCGGTCGTAATTGTCCCGGGTCAGTCAGTCGAGCCGGATAGTGGCAGATCGCTCGACTCTGATCCACCAATTCAGGGGTCAGGGCCAGCATTAGCGACGTTTCCCAT
>CAXBOL010000870.1:0-2508 GCA_963977295.1 uncultured Opitutaceae bacterium | reverse complement strand
CGTAGTGGAAACTCCGGATCACCGCCTACATGTTTGTCGCAACGGGCACGTGTTGGCATTGCATTCTCTGCGCGACAAGAAGACCGAGTCGAAGACCACGGTGGTCGCGTTGCGCCGCTTTTTAAAACGTTCCGAAGTCTCTCCCGTCCGGTCAAACGGACGCGAGGCGCATCTGTTGCTGGTGATCGGCCACCACGAGATCCGTCTGTTCCGCGCCGATAGCTGCGGGGGCGATATCCAACAACTCCTGCCCAATGACGGCGTCGCCGATTTCACTTTTGCCGAACCCGACGCACACGCGCTCGAACGCTCGGCCAAGGACCCCGAGTTCGACGGCATTTTTGAACCTGTCGCCCAGGCGCTACGCGCCACCGGCAACATCCTGATCTTCGGCGAATCCAGCGCCACCCAGGTAAAAATGGACCACTTCATCAGCTGGGTGAAGCGACGGCATCCCTACCTCGCTTCACGCATCGTCGGCTCGGAGGTGCTCTCAGCCGACCGCCTGAAAGCGAGCCCACTGATCGCGCAGGCCCGGCGATTCTACGCCCACACCGGGGCCGTGTGAACACAGTCCCACCACAACTCAACCCATCCAATTTATGCTCCATAACCTCAAAAAACTCTACGGCCACAAACTCACTGCTTCGGACGGTGAGATCGGCTCCATCAAGGATTTTTATTTCGATGATCGCCATTGGGCCGTGCGCTACCTCGTGGCCGACACCGGCTCATGGCTCACGGGTCGGCTGGTGCTCATCTCCCCCCATGCGTTTGGCCTCTGGGATCAAGAGCGCAAAACCTTGGCCGTGAATCTGACCCGGCAGCAAATTGAAAACGGACCCTCGATCGAGTCTCACCAACCGGTTTCCCGCCAATACGAAATCGACTACTACAAGTATTACGGCTGGCCGACCTATTGGGAAGGCGGTGGGGTCTGGGGGATGGGCGGATTTCCGGTAGTCATGCCACTTTCTAAAGTGCAGTTGGAGGCGCAGGGAAAACCGTCTCACCGCAACGAAAAACATCTCCAAAGTGCCCGGGCCGTCACCGGATACGGGATACACGCCACCGACGGAGAAATTGGTTCGGTCGAGGGGTTCATCGTCGACGAAAAAAGTTGGGTGATCGCTGAACTCTCCGTCGCCACCGGCCACTGGTATGCCGGCAAGGAGGTCCTCATTCCGCCGCAGACGATCAAACGCATCAGCTACGAAGATTCGCAGGTCTTCGTGAACCTCACCATGCACGCCATCCGACAGACTGCCGACAACCACGTCGTCACATCCGACACCTAAAGAACTGCCAACCGCATGAACCCAACCAACTCTGTCGTCGCCATCTACCAGACCCACCTCGCGGCCGAAGTCGCCGTCAAGGAACTCCAGCAATCCGGCTTCGATATGAAGAAACTATCGATTGTGGGCCGCGACACGCACACCGAAGAACACGTGGTCGGTTACTACAATGCGGGCGATCGCATGAAGGCCTGGGGGAAAACCGGCGCCTTCTGGGGTTGGATCTGGGGAGTATTTTTCGGTTCCGCCTTCTTTCTCATCCCGGGTCTCGGACCGCTCGTGGTAGCCGGCCCGCTCGTCGGTTGGCTGGTCGGTGCCTTGGAAAGTGCTGTCGTCGTCGGGGGCCTCAGCGCTTTGGGCGCGGGCTTGCTCAGCATCGGGATACCGAAGGACAGTATCCTCCGGTATGAAACCGCGCTGAAGACCGACAAATTCCTGCTCCTCATCCATGGCTCCGCCGCGGAAAACATCCACGCGAAACAAGTTCTGACCAGCACCGGGCCCGAGGCCCTCGAGCACCATCAACCCCGGCAGATCAGCTAGTCTGCGGTAACACTCGATGTTTCGGATCGCCTTACCTCGCTCCAGACAGGTTTTTGTTCAGTAGAGTAGCACAGAGATCCCATCGAAAGAGCACAGAGTCCATATCGGCTTTGAATTTCTCACGGTCTTTTCTCTGTGATCTCGGGCTCGAAACTCCGGCTCGGCTCTGTGACCAATCCGAAAAATATCACGTTACAGACTACTAGTCTGCCGGATCGAAGATCTCCTCGATGGGCTTTTGAAACACCTTCGCGAGTTTAAACGCCAACGGTAGGCTGGGATCATATTTACCAGTCTCGATTGCATTGATGGTCTGACGCGAAACCTCCAACTGGGACGCGAGGTCGGCCTGCGACCAGGAGCGCTCGCCCCGAAATTCTCGGAGTCGATTTTTCATCGGTAGCGAGCGGTGGCTTGGGCAACGCCGAGGCACCAAAACAGGAAAACCGAAAGGTAAGCGCCTCCCATCTCCAAACCATGGGGATAATTTTCAAACCCAATGCCATTGGCGTTGAGAATGTTCATGGTGGTGCCGACCAGCACTGTCCCCGCCAGCGCAAAGGCCCAAGCCTCCAGCTGTATGCGACGCTCCAGTTCATCCAACTTCTTGGCGGCACGCCACAACAGGCGCAGATAGATCACGCCCGGCAGCAGTGGCAACAAGGTC
>CAXBOL010000869.1:0-2512 GCA_963977295.1 uncultured Opitutaceae bacterium | reverse complement strand
CGCCGGAAACCGCCGCCGCCTTTGCCGCCCGCTCCCATCGCGTCATCTTGCTGGCTCCCATCGGTTCCGACGCGAATCCCGATGTCGCCGTGCCCGTCACGCCCGCAGAAGTCTCTGCCGCTGTAGAGGCCATTCGGTCCGGCGCCGATTTGGCCAATCAAGCCTCGCCCGAGATTGCCAAACGTCGTTTTGACGAAGCGACCCTGGTGCGACGCCACCATGGCACGGCCGATCCTGAACGAACGCCGCCCACGCCGGCTGCTCCTTCGCCCGTGGTCGCAGAAACGGAAGACCCCGAAGCCACGGTTTCGCCTCCGCATCCTGATTTAATGCTCCAGCGCGCCGTCCAAATCCTGCAAGGACTCCACGCATTGGGTCGCGGTTAGCAGCAATTTAGACCAACCACCGCTTGGATTTAATCTTTAACGCCAAGTCGCGGAGCCGCCGAGTTGGGCCGCAAGTTATTCGATTGCTGAACTTTGCGTTCTTACCGGCTTGGTGACTTCCTGACCTCCGACCGTTTCCCCCATAGCCTTGGCGACGGTGGAAGCCTCGGCGAAGGGGGATGCGTTAAAATTAATTTAATCGGGCACACCTTAAAAAGGCAGTTCGTCACAGAGAGCACAGCGGCAATCCAGAGTTGCACAGAGACTTAAGGAGCTGTGTTACAGACAATAGACATTCACCCAGTGGATGCGCCAACCTCGCGATCGATTCCACAAACCACGCTCTGTGAACTCTGTGACCCACTCCGATTTCGGAATCTAGGTTAAAGCTGATGCGTCCCAAGCTCAATGAAACGACTCGAGGTCGACGGTGGGTTGCATTTTACGCGCACATCTGTCCCCTTCCCTCCCAAGCATGGCTGAACCTGGACTCATTATCGTCGTTTGCACCGGTAACATCTGTCGCTCGCCGATGGCGGCTGCCCTTCTGGCGCACGCCTTGAAGGCCGAAGCCGCACCGCTATCGGAGTTTAAGGTCATCTCCGCCGGCGTCGCCGCCCGCGATGGCGACTCCGCCTCCACCAACTCCGTCACGGCGTTGAAGAAGGTTGGGCTGGATATCGCAGACCACCAGAGTCAACCGCTTACCCCCGAGATGGTTGCCGAAGCCTCTGCTATTTTTGTGATGACCGAATCGCATCGAGCCGTGATTAACGCGGTGATCGATCCCACGCCGAAAAACGTGTATCTCATACGGGAATTCATGCCCCGCGAAGCCGACAAGCAGATCGCCGATCCCTACGGTGGACCGCTCCCCCTCTACGAGGAATGTC
This sequence comes from uncultured Opitutaceae bacterium, assembly GCA_963977295.1. Lineage (GTDB taxonomy): Bacteria > Verrucomicrobiota > Verrucomicrobiia > Opitutales > Opitutaceae > Actomonas. The sequence goes on along the minus strand of CAXBOL010000869.1, from coordinate 1,233 downwards.
GCGACGAAATTGTCGAAGCGATTCCCTCCGTAATGGCGTTCTTGCGCAAAGAATTCGGGTAACCCTGAATTTTCGGTTTGGGATTTCCCCAAATCACTTCACTGATCGACTCTTTTCATTCTCATGATTAACGCCGATCCGCTCGCCACCCTAGATCCCGAAATCGCCGCCTGCATCGCGGCCGAACGCTCCCGGCAGGAGAGCCACATTGAGCTCATCGCCTCGGAGAACTTCACCTACCCCGCCGTGATGGAGGCTCAGGGTAGCGTTCTGACAAACAAATACGCCGAGGGCTACCCCGCCAAGCGTTGGTATGGTGGCTGCGAACAGGTCGACAAGGTCGAGGTCCTTGCCATCGAACGCGCCAAACAGCTCTTCGGCGCCGATCACGCCAACGTGCAACCGCACTCGGGGTCTCAAGCCAATTTTGCCGTCTATACCGCCGTGCTCCAACCCGGCGACAAGGTCCTCGGCATGAATCTCGCCCACGGCGGACACCTCACCCACGGTAATCCCGTCAATTTCTCCGGCAAACTCTACCAATTCGTGCAATACGGCGTGCGTGAAGATACCGGACTGATCGACTACGAAGAACTCGCCGCCGTCGCTGAACGCGAAAAACCCAAGATGATCACCGTCGGCGCTTCCGCCTACTCTCGCGTGATCGACTTCGCCCGCATGGGCGAGATTGCCCGCTCCGTCAGCGCCTACTTGTTCGCTGATATCGCCCACATCGCCGGTCTCGTCGCCGCCGGGGTCCATCCCTCGCCCGTGCCGCACGCCGACTTCGTGACGACCACCACCCACAAGACCCTCCGCGGTCCTCGGGGTGGTTTGATTCTCTGCAAGGCCGAGCACGCCAAAGCCCTCGACTCCGCCATGTTTCCCGGCAGTCAAGGCGGCCCCCTTATGCACATCATCGCGGCCAAGGCCGTCTGTTTTGCCGAGGCGCTCAAACCCAGCTTTAGGACTTACGCGGAACAGATCGTCAAAAACTCCCGTGCCCTCGCCACCGCCATGATGTCCCGTGGCTACAAGCTCGTTTCGGGCGGCTCCGACAATCATCTCTTCCTCGTCGATCTCCGCGCCAACCTCCCGGCGCTTACAGCCAAGAAAGCCCAGGAAACGTTGGATCTGGCCCACATCACGTGTAACAAAAACACCGTGCCGTTCGAGACGCGTTCGCCGTTTCAAGCCTCGGGTATCCGCTTGGGCACGCCCGCCGTCACGTCT
>CAXBOL010000868.1:0-2513 GCA_963977295.1 uncultured Opitutaceae bacterium | reverse complement strand
CCTACCTCAGAACACGTTGCGCTAAAGTCTATTTCTCAAAAGACGTCGGTATTACTTCGCGACTTTTGTCGGCATCATTTCGGCTCAACTCAACGAGAAATGTTTTGGTTCGTAGTGGGTATCCCGCCCCTCGGGACTTTCGTGTTTCCCGCCTTGCGGGATGGTTGAAAAACAAACCAGTCCATTCTGCCACGCCGTCGCGTTCATCGCGTGCCAGCACTGCTGCTACTGACTGACTGAGTTGCAGGCGGACAGATTACTCCTCGCCGCCGGCATTCGAATTGGCGCGGGGGTTGTGGGCTTCGGGCTTGGGCTTCCATTCGCCGGATGCGGTTAACTCCAGGCCGTGGTCGTTGGTGGCGCGAATGGTGTGGAAGAGCTCACGATTCAGCTTGGCTTTGATCGCTTGGTGGGCCGGATCCGCCGCGAGATTGTGCAGTTCATACGGGTCGTTCTGCAGGTCGTAGAGTTGCTCGACCTCTTTGCGGGGCCGAAAAAAGTAGGCTTGGGCGGGCGTCAATTGGCCGGCGGTATTCATCTGACGAAGCAGGGGCAGGATGGGACGGACGTTGTCTTTATCGAGATACTGTTGCCCGGCATCGTAGGGCACTTCGGGCATGAAGTTGTAGATGTATTTGTAGCGTTCGCCGACGAGGGTGCGGCTGCAGTCGACAATTTCATCCCAGCGGTCCCGGGCGCAGAACACGTAGTCGTTCTTTTCATACGAGGGATTGGCGAGGAACGCTTGGCCTTGCATTTGGGGCGGCAGGGGCACTCCGGCGAGCGCCAGGATGGTGGCCGTGAGGTCAATACCGGAAACGAGATCGTCCACGACTTGGCCAGCCGGGATGTCCCGGCCCCAGATGATCAAGGGACACTTGATCCCGTCCTCGTAGAGGTAGCCTTTGCCGCGAAACTGGCAGCGTCCGTTATCGCCGATCCAGATGATGATGGTATTCTCGAGCTCACCGCGTCGGGCCAGATCGTCGATGAGGGTCTGCGTGTCGGTGTCGGCCTGTTCGATCTGGTCGAGGTAAGTGGCCCAGTCCAAGCGAACCTCGGGCGTGTCCGGCAGGTAGGGCGGGATCTCGACCTCATCGACCTTGACCGGGTGAGCTTTACTGGCCCGCAATTCCTGCCAGCGCGGATCCTCGGCTTGGCGATGCGTGCCTTGCAGTTGAATTTGGTGGAAGAACGGCTGACCCGGTTGTCGCTGGCCTTTGTCGAAAAGGGGCTCATCGAGTTTCACGTTGATATCAGTCTTGCCGCTTTTGAGCGCCAGTAGTTTGGAGCCGAGGAGATTGATGTAACCGGCATCGCGGAGGTAGTGAGTGAGATAATGCAGCCCGGGGTCTCCCTGCACATTGCTGCGATGGTTGTGCCCGTTCGACGAGGTTTGATACATGCCGAGCATCAGCGCGGTGCGACTCGGGGAACAGATGGGGGAATTGGTGTAAAACCGATTGTATTGGATGCCCTCGCTGGCCAAGCGGTCGAGCGTCGGAGTCTCGACCCCGGGGGTTCCGTAGGTGGCCAGGTCGTTGCCGATGTCTTCCGCCATAATGAGGACAATATTGGGTTTCGGGGCGGCAAAGCCTGGACTCCCGCCGACGACGACGAAGAGCAAGGCGATGCGGAGCAGGAGGGGAAAGGTCGAAGAGGAGCGGAACATGGGAGTGGGCGTAAAGATGATGAGGGCCGGAGATCAACGTTTGGCAGTTTGCTGATGAAACAGCACTGCAGTGGGCAGGGGTTGTTTGGCCGTCTGCGGACCAGACCATTGTAGGGCCAGAGCGGGCGTCTGCTCGATCGTGCGGTAAGAGAGCGTGAACGGGTGCAGGCCGGCGGCGAGGCGAATGGATCCGGTGGCCTCGGTGCTATTGTGATTGAAGTCGTCGTCGATCACAAGGGAGTCGTGGATGCGCAGATTCATGCCGGCATCGGAGGTGGCGAAGAACGTCCAGGTGCCGTCCGTGGGGACTTTGATGAAGCCCCGGTAGCAGAGTCCGGCATGGGTCGGCCGGGACAGGTGTTTGGTGACGTCAAAGGTTTTGATCAAGGTGGTTTTGACCGCGGTGAGTTCGGCGAATTGAGGCAACCAAGGCCAGTTACCTTCGTAGGCGGACACTTCCATGCCGGCGGCCGATTTGATTATCACGGGCGGGACCAGTTCCTTATCATAAGGTCGCGTCTCGACTTTGTCGGTGCTGGGGTCGAAGGGGTCGTCCCGTTCGATTTGGCGAACCTGCAGCACGCGATCCTTCATGCGCTGTTGGAGTTGATTGAAGTATGCGGATTGGCCGGTGGGTGGGTTCTTGAAAAGGTCGTGGCCTTCCTTGAGGTCGGTCCGGACATCGTAGATTTGAAACGGGTCGGCGTGTGAGGTGATGTTGTTGCGCACCCCTTTGTAGCCATCGACGAAGATAACCTGCTGATTGCTGCGTCTCTCCCCGGCGTGATGGGTGAATTCCGGGTAGTTCGGCACGCGACCGTTCTGATTGAACTCGATGTAG
>CAXBOL010000867.1:0-2518 GCA_963977295.1 uncultured Opitutaceae bacterium | reverse complement strand
CCAGCCACAACACTCGGGTCGAGGGCATCACCTTCCTCGATTCCCCCCACTACAACCTCCTCCTCCGCGGCGATCGCTGCACCGTCCAAAACATCAAGATGATCGGCTGGTGGTATGGCACCGACGGCGTTGGCGTGGGAGCCAATAGCCTGGTTGAAAACAGTTTCTTCAAGGTCAACGACGACACCTTCAAACTCTATCGCGACGACATGGTCGTGCGCGACTGCACCATTTGGCAGATGGAAAACGGTATGCCGTTCCAGCTCAGTTGGAATCTGAACCAAGACGCCTCCCGTATTCGGGTGAGTGACTGCGATGTAATCCGGGTGGAACATTTCAGAGAGGCTAACAACCGCGCCGTGTTTGGTTCCATCCACGGCGGCTCGGGCAACCTCTCGGACTATATGTTTGAGAACATTCGCGTCGAGGGGCCGATTTTCCGCCTCGTGAAACTGACCGCCTTATTGACGAAATGGTCGCGCGCTCCCACCGCCGGCACGATTTCGTCTCTCACGTTTCGCCACATCGACGTCGAAGGTCCGGTAGCGAAACCCAACGAAATCAAATCCTTCGAGGCCACCGGACGCTTTGAGGACATCACGTTTCAAAATCTCACCATCGGCGGCCAACTCATCACCGAACCTGCAAAATCCTCATTCGTAATCGATCCCGTCAGCACGGCCCGCATCCGATTCATCCCTTGATGACGCGAGTCCCCACCCGTCGATCAGTTTTCCGTGGGATTTGTTTCCTATTAATCGAGGGCATGTCAGTCCTCCCTCGCTGCGATCATGGGAGGTTCGTTTAACTCGAAAGTGGTCAGGTCGCCGCGAGTTACAGGACGGTTCGACGACTTCCGCTTCGATTCAGCGATTCCTTCAATACATGGTCCTCTCTCATCGGCGTTCACTCGCGCGATCTAGCCCGCTTTCACACTCCCTGCCTGCCATGCACCTCGTTCGCCACCTCATCTTTCTTGCATCGTCTGGCCTACTCGCGAATTCAGTTGGCGCAGCCGAGTCCGCCCACGCCTACCTCTTCGCCCACATGACCAAGGCCGACTACGGTCGACTCTACTACTCAGTGAGCACCGACGGTTTGCACTGGACCGCATTGCATCAGGGTCAGCGAATCATGGACGAAACCTACCTCGGCCACCCCGACATCATGCGCGGCCCCGACAGGGTTTACTGGCTTGTCGGGGTGCGCCCGAGGGAAAATTCCGGCGTCATCTTTTTCCGCTCTGAAGACCTGATCACCTGGACGGCTGGCCCCGAACTCGCGGGCCAACACTTTAACGTCGGGGAACGGATTGCTGGCGCGCCGTATCTGGGCGCGCCCAAACTCTTTTGGGACGACGCCTCGGCTCGTTTCTACCTCACCTGGCACGCCGCCCGTCGCGATCTGCCGGAGCACATGGTGGACAACGTCAAGGAGCACCTTTGGTCCGACATGCGCACCTTTGTCATGAGCTCGCCCGATCTTGCCACGTGGTCCAAGCCGCAGCGCCTGTTTCAATACGACATGGCGACGATCGACGTCATTATCCGACGCGAAGGTGATCGCTACTACGCCATCCTCAAAGACGAGCTCTACCCGACCTTCGATCATCCCACCGGCAAATCCATTCGCATCGCCTCCGCCGACTCTCCACTGGGCCCGTGGTCGGAACCCGGCCCCAAGGTCTCCTCGAATTACCACGAAGCGCCTACGCTCATCCCGAACGCCACCCACGACGGTTGGCTCATCTACCACGAACAGTATCCCGGAATCCAATACGGCATCTCGACCGCCCGCACCCTCGATGGTCCATGGTATGACCAATGGATCCAAACCTACGCAGTCCCCGACCAAGCCCGCCACGGCTGCATGCTTACCATCTCCCCCGCCGAATACACCGCCCTCCACCAAGCCTTCCCCTAAATGCCCCCTTCCCGTAGCTCCATCGTAGTGCGGTGCTTTAGCCCGAACTTTGTCTCATCCGCCCTCAGCACCGTAGGGGCTTTGCTTGCGAAGCCCGCCAAGCTGACGGCGCCATCCTCTTTACCCACCATGCCCCAACGCCAGCAAAGCACCCCACCAATAGTCGAACCGCTTTCGTGTCCTTCGTGTGTTTCGTGGTTAAAAAAAATAACGCAGTCCATGCTACCTCTCCGCCCTCTCATCTGCCTATTCGCCTGTATTCTGTTTTTGGATTCGGTTATCATCGCCGCGCCCACCACGACCAACGCCGTCGCGGCTCACCACCGCGCCGTCCTCATCCACGACCAGTGGATCAGAGACCCGTTCATCACCCTCGACGGCGATGGGTGGTATTACCTTACCGGCACGACCCTGGAATCCGAACCCGACGCGATCATCGGCATCCCCGCGTGGCGTTCCCAAGACTTGGTGACTTGGGAAAAACTCCCCCGCCTCTGGTCCTTTGATCAGACGCGGTGGATCGACCTCGCCCAACCGGTCAAACACCACGTGGGAAAACTCCTCGTGTGGGCGCCGGAGCTCCACCACATCGGCG
>CAXBOL010000866.1:0-2522 GCA_963977295.1 uncultured Opitutaceae bacterium | reverse complement strand
CGCTTGCAGCGGAACACCACCGAACGCCGCGGCGCCAAAGGCGCCTAGTATTATGCGGAATGCCGCACTCTTTCGAGTTTTGGTCAGGTTCATGTATGTGGGGGTTAGGGAGGTAGGGAACGCCACGGGGCCAGATGCCTCGTATGCCGTGATGAAAGTTTCCACTTCTCCGTCCTAAATGAGCAACCGGATCACATTATGACCGTAATATGGACAGTTTGAGTCTGTGGGATTCCGATAATGAATCCAAATAAAGGATACTCAATGTCGAGCCGAGTGGTCGACGTGTATCCGTATACTCAATGCGCCGGAGTGAGGCGGATTCAGTCTTAACGTGACGGCATTTAACCGAAAAAATCGCGGTGTAGTCAGCGTTGCGTCGAGTCTAAGTGTCACGATCCCGGAGGCGGAGATCCGGTATATTACCGGCGCGCAGGAGGGGGGGCGCCGTCGGGGCGGGACCGAAATCGAATATCCCGACCCCCGTTTTTTAGCGCACTAGCAGGAACCGAGTTGCCCGTAGTAGGCGTCCGGGCCGTGTTTGCGCTTAAAATGCTTTTGGAGCAATTCCGGCTCGATGGTGGCCAGAGTCGGCTCCAGCTGAAGTGACATGAGCGCCATGTGGGCGATGCATTCAACCGCGACCGCCACTTCGACGGCCTTTGCCACGGTGCCACCCCAAGTGAACGGCGCGTGACGGTTGACCAGGACGGCGGGAAAATCGGCCGGATCGAGTCCGGCGAAACGCTCGACGATGACGTTGCCAGTCTCCCATTCATAGGCTCCGCCACCGATTTCGGCCGCGCTCATTTTGCGAGTGACGGGAATGTCGCCATTGAAATAGTCGGCGTGGGTGGTGCCAAAAATTGGGATCGTTCGTCCGGCTTGGGCAAACGAGGTGGCGTGGGAAGAATGGGTGTGCACGACCCCGCCAATCGATTCGAACGCGATGAAGAGGCGACGATGGGTAGGCGTATCAGAGGATGGGCGCAAAGAGCCCTCAACTTGTTTCCCGTCAAGATCGATCAGCACCATGTCTTCGGCCTTGAGATCATCGTAGGCTACGCCAGACGGCTTGATGGCAAAGATTCCCCGTTCGCGATCGATGGCGGATGCATTGCCGAACGTCAGGTTGATTAAACCGTGCTTCGGCAGGGCGATATTGGCTTCGTAGGCTTCACGTTTGAGTTCGGTGAGCATGGCTGATGGGTTTGATGAATGGAGTGCGAGGAGAAATGCGGAGCAGTGACAGATAACTTAACGGATCTATTCAATCTAACCACGGATGGACGCAGATAAACACGGATTCACTCGGGGAGTTGGATGGCCTACTCATCGTTTAGCGATAATCTTGAAAACCTTACCGTGGATCTGCGGTTATCCCAGTTTGGCTGCCGTTTACCCAACGAATGGTTCTGGCTTGGCCTAGGCGCGGAACCCTTGGTTAAGGTGGTAGTAAACCTCGTTGTTACGCAGCGTTTGTTTGAGCTCGGAAATACGGGTGTCGGCGTCGATATGCACGGTCTCAATACCGGCAATGGTAGCGAAGTCTTCGAGCATCTCGGAAGTGACGGTGTAGCTGTAACCGGTGTGATGGGCTCCGCCGGAGAGGATCCAAGCTTCGCAGGCGGTTTTGAAGTCGGGGCGACATTTCCAAACTGCCCGGGCGACAGGAAGCTTGGGGAGCTTGGGTGGCTTGACTGCATCCACTTCATTGACGAGCAGACGGAAGCGATTACCGAGATCTCCTAAACTGGCGTTCAAGGCCGGCCCGGTGTTGGCCTCAAATACGAGGCGCACGGGGTCTTCCTTACCGCCGATGCCGAGGGGGTGGATTTCCACCTTGGGTTTGCCCGCCGCGATGGACGGACAGATTTCCAGCATGTGGGAGCCGAGCACAAGATGGCCCGTTGGCGACAGGTGATAGGTGTAGTCCTCCATGAACGATGTGCCACCCTTGAGCCCGTGCCCCATGACCTTCATGGCGCGAACCAAGGCATAGGTTTTCCAATCGCCTTCGCCGCCAAAGCCGTAACCTGCGGCCATCAAGCGCTGCGAAGCCATGCCAGGGAGTTGGCGCAGACCGTGGAGGTCTTCGAACGTATCGGTGAAGCCTTTGAATCCACCTTCTTCGAGGAATTGCCCCATCCCCAGCTCGAGGCGGGCAGAGTAGCGCAGATCATCGTGGCGGGGGGCCCCTTTTTTCAACGCGGGAGCCAGTGCATAGGTCTTTTCGTAGTCGGCACAGAGAGCTGAGATTTCCTTCGTTTTAACCGCGTCGACCACGGCCACGAGATCGCCGACACCGTGGGTGTTGACGGCGAAACCAAGCTGCATTTCGGCCGAAACTTTATCACCGTCGGTGACGGCGACTTGACGCATGTTATCACCGAAGCGGACGAAGCGGGCACCTTGCCAATCGGTCCAACCGCGCACGGCGCGCATCCATGCCCCGATGCGGTGCTGCACTTCCTCATCGCTCCAGTGACCCACGACTACTTTGCGACCTAAACGCATGCGCG
>CAXBOL010000865.1:0-2523 GCA_963977295.1 uncultured Opitutaceae bacterium | reverse complement strand
ATAGCGATCGAGTTGACCGAGGGGAAAAATCGCCAAGTCAGACGGATGACGGCTGCGATTGGTCACCCCACCCTACGCCTGCACCGCGCTCGCATCGGGGAGCTGTCGTGCGCCGAACTGGTCCTTTCGCCGGGTGAGTTTTGCACCCTCGACGCGCCGCAGCGACGTGCCGTATTTGCGACTTAACTACGCACTTGAACTATTTGGATTTTGGCGTGCTCAGGACGCGAAGAAGAACGTAGTGCGGTGCTTTAGCCCGCACGCGCCAGTTGGCCAGATTTATACCAAAGTCCCTCAGTCATTCGGCTATCCATCAAAGACATCCAATAAGGGCGAAGCAACTGGTTCACATAGTTTTGCAATCTCCTTCGTTCCTTATCAACGAGCTTAAAATCACGACCGACATCCGGCGCCTTCTTTGTTTCCTGCTAAGAAACTTGATCATCCCTTCAGCCGGCAGGATTCGCCTAAGGAACCGAAGAAATCAAGTCGGACTAGACAATGATAGAGGTAGGGGTTTTACACCCCGACTGGTTAGGTGGCGACGGAGGCTGACGCACCCGCTGTCGGGGTGTAAAACCCCTCCCACCTTTCAGACCGTGGACGCAGTGCGTTTTTCTTCGCTTCCTCTGCTAGGAAAAAGCCGCTGCGCCAACCCCGTTTCTTCCGGTCAGATCCAAAACTTTTTTGGTGGGGAGATGCTTCGCTGCCCTGGCGGTCTTGGGGTAAAAAGACTTGGATTCAGGATTAGGAGATTTGGTTTATCGCAGAGAGTCCAAATCCGTCAGGGCGGACTAGTTTATACCAACGTCCTTCGAGGAATAGACTTAAGAGAAACTCGTCCTGAGGTAGGGCGTGACCGCTGGGCGCGCCGCAGGCTGATGGTCGATGAAGCCGATGGGCGTGCAAGGATGGTGAAGCGTTGCAGGATTCGCGGTGTGGCAGATGCGGACGGCCCAGCGGTCCGTCCCTACCTTTTCTGGTCCAAATTATTCTAGACGTTGGTTTTTCCCCCAAGGCCGCCGAGGTCACAAAGCTGTCAGCGGACGGCTCAGCCAACTCTGTTTGCTCCTGTAAAATCTGATTGCTTCGAGCTGAGGGCAGCGGGGTGCGGTCCCACGAGCCGGGAACCGCACTACGCCCGCAGCCTCGAAGTCTGAACCGTCTACGGCACCTTTCCACCTCAGCGGTCTCCCCCACCTGCGTCCCGTTGGGCGGGACTAGAGCGGAAACGACAGTTCCTTCCTCGCCCTTGAATACAACTTAAGCCAAAGCCTAATTCTCAAATGCCGTTGCTCTCAATCACGCGCTGGCAGTCGGCCACGGTCCGGTGATCGCGACCGTATAACCCGGCTTTTGCACGTTAACAAACAACGTGGAACCATCGGGCGAGAAACACACTCCGGCCAGTTCCATGCCCGGTTGAGGATTTGACGCGATCAGGTAATACTCTCCCTGCGGCGTGATTCCGATCAGGCGGCAAGTTTCTTTGTGGTCTTCGGCAATGATCAGATCCCCCCAAGGCGCGATCGTGAGGTTATCACAATTTCGGAGCAGTCCGGTATCATTAGGTTCAGCAAAAAGTTCAATGGTGCCGGGTTGATCCGCCTCGCGCGACGTGCCTTCAAACGGGCTCGGCACGTAACGGAAGATCTGGCCAAACGTATTTCGCCCCCCGTTGGTCATGGCGAAATAGGCCGAATCCCCGGCCCACCACGCACCCTCACCGCGCGCAAAAATCGCCGCTCCAGCGGCGCGTCCACGATGCCGTAAATCCAGCACCGGGCTGTCGGCGTCTGCCATATCGATCCACTCAACGGCCAAGGGTTTGCCGATGGGGAAATCACCCGGGGTTCCCGGCCAGTTACGTGTATCCGCCTGAAAATTACCGCGAACCACCAGCGCCTGCAATCGCCCGCCCGCGGCCAGCTTGCCGGGTTCGTTAGGAATAAATCGGTAAAGCAATCCATCTCCCAGGTCTTCGGTTTCGTAGACGACCCCCGATTTCGGTTCCACCGCGATGGCTTCGTGGCGAAAGCGGCCCATATCTTTCAATGGCACCGGGTGGGACAAACTCGGTTCGATCGTCGGCTCCACTTCGAAATTATAGCCGTGCCATTTCTCCGCCGTGGGCTCGGGCACTTCATTGACTTCCTCACAAGTGACCCAGGTGCCCCAAGGGGTCGGTCCTCCAGCACAGTTTCGTTGCGTGCCGGCGAGCGATAGAAAATGTCGCTCAAATCGCTGAGTTTTCGTGTCGAACACGAGGGTTGTGGTCCCACCGATACAGGGCAGCACTCCGCCGCCGGTATCATAGACTTTGGACAAATCGATTTTCGCAAATCCAGAATTATCGGCGCCGAATGGACTCCGATCCGTCCAAGCGCTTTCCAATTCATGATTTCGCACCAGAATTGTTTTACCTCCTGGGCCAGAAAATGCCGCCATGCCATCGTGACCGCCCGGCACAAGGAGACCGTCGGCCATCGTTTCACCGGTAAATGAGAATGCCTGCGCGGAGAA
>CAXBOL010000864.1:0-2528 GCA_963977295.1 uncultured Opitutaceae bacterium | reverse complement strand
TTGATCATACCACGCGTAGGACCACGAATCATTGGTCGTATCGCAGGTTTCCCATAAACCTTCGGCATTTCGGGCCGGAACTTCCATGTCTCCCTTACTGGCATAATCACCCATACCGTGACCGATTCGACTGCAAAGCATCGCATCGGGTTGGAGCTTCCGGACCAGGTCCGCCAACTCCACCACGAGGTGTTTTGGCATATCGCCCGGCGTATCAAACCAGATGTAATTTAACGGTCCGTATTGAGTGCAGATCTCCTTCACCTGCGGCAGGCACTTCTCGCGGAAATACTGTTCAAACGAGGCGGTGGAACCGTCCGGGTTCGTGCTCAGACCTCTGGTGCCTCCCGGCGCGGTCCAATCCTGATTGTGCGAGTAATAAAACCCGAACCCCAGCCCGGCCTCCCGACAGGCATCCGCGAGTTCATTCATCGGGTCACGATTAAAGGGGGTCGCATCCACAATGTTAAACGGATGCGCCGATTTGAACATCGCAAATCCCTCATGATGCTTGGCGGTGATGATGATCCATTTCATCCCGGCGGCTTGGGCGATACGGACAATTTCCCGGGCATCGAATTCGGTCGGATTAAAGCCACTCGCCAACGCCATGTATTCGGGCACGGGGATGTTCATCTGACGTTTGATCCACTCCCCGATCCCATAGAACGTCCGGTCCTGCCACTGTCCGCCCAGACTGGAGAACAAACCCCAGTGGATGAACATGCCGTAATTGCCATCGCGAAACAAGGCAGCCCGCTCGCTCATTTCAATGCCCGCCCGCCCGACGGACACCCCCCACGTCTGGTCCATTGCGACGCCCGCTACCGCAGATTTTTCCGGGTGAGACTCGGCGACGAGCAAGCATCTGGAAAGAGGCGTCACGAGGAGGAGGGTCGCAGCCATGGCCAAAACTGATTTCATATTCATTACACTAAGATTTTAGGGGTTACGCTTACGGTATGGGCGGTTTCGGTTTCGGTTAATAAAATTTATGGGGAAATTTAGGCAGGCTTCACGTAGCTTTTATTTGAATACTAATGGGCCTCAAATTCACCAGCTTGTCTTCTCCCTCTCGCCCAAGTTCCCGGTTTTTCCTCTTGCAGCCAGCGGAGGCCTTACCCCCGTGCGGCCCCCCTCGATGAGTCGGGAAGTGATCGCTTGTGCTCTTTTCCCGCATTCGCAGATCTTATGCCAAGGATCGGAGACCAATTGGACGGCACCCCGCTGCAGGTGCCGTCCTGGTTGATTTCATGCCCCGTCAGGCGTGACTTTTGTTGATCGATCAAAAGTCGAAGGTCGTCGTGAGGATGAAGTTACGCGGTTGCCGCAGTTCCCAACGAATAGGCACCACATTATTGACCGTGCCGTAGACACCGTTGGTGTCGGTGTCAGCGGAGACGACTCGGGACTCGCGGGAGTTGAAGAGATTCGTGACGTTCAACTGGACCTTCATGTTGATGTCCCGGCTGAGCTTGCGCTGATACGCCAGCATCATGCCGAATTCCTTCCAATCATCACCCTTAAAGGGGCGGTCGACAATGATGCTGTTGGGCTCACGTTCGGCCGATCCCACCAAATCGCGCTCGTAGCCGATGGTGTTGGCGCTGCGGTAGCGAAAGTTCCCGCCCACAGACCATCCATTGAGGCGACTTTCCCGATCAAAGATGTAAGTGACCAAACCATTGCCCGCGTATTTACCACTACGGGACGTCGTCACCCCGGTGAGGGCAATATCATCCAGGTAGTTACGCTCCAGCGCATCCGTTTGCTGCTCGATGTAAAGGGCGTCCGCCGCCGCTTGAACTCGATGCCCTTCGATCGAAGGATTCAAATCGAAGGAAGTAGATGCCTGGCCCGCCGCCACTTTGCGAAGCTCAGCGGCATAGTTACGCCACGTGCCCAAACCCTCATACTTCGTATCGCGAGCAAGATATCGCCCCAAGGCTTCCAAATGCGTGCCCAGCGTGTTCGAGTTCTGACTGCCGGAAAGTGAGACCCGCCAGTTCCGGTTCGGATTGTAGGTCACCCTCAACTCGTAACCCTCGGCCACATAACTCCAGGTATCGGAAACTGCCCCGGTATCGATGGGATAAACTCCATCATCGAGCATGTCCTGAAAGTGCGAATCCGGTCCGGACACGGTGGTCCCGATCTTGTAGTTGTTCCGCAAGCGATCGATGGTGTTGCGAGCACCGCCCACATCGGCATTCGCGTTGCGAGCCTGATTGGCAGCCGATGTCTCGAATTTCGTGATACCAATCGAAAGCTTGTTGTTGAGCAGGTTAAAACGAAGGCCGTAGTCCTGCGTCTCACCTTGCGAATTCGAAGGCGATTCACCCAGGGCGTTCACCCAGGTTGCATTCGAAACCGGCTGAAAGTTGGAAGACTCATTGTAGAAAATCGAAGCCCAGGGAGTCGCATGGAACACCGCACTGTAGGTGCGCGTAATGCCACTTGAGTCCAGGGTGGGATCATCGCGAAACGGAAGATTCAGACCCGAAGTCCAAAAGCGTAGGTTGATATCA
>CAXBOL010000863.1:0-2531 GCA_963977295.1 uncultured Opitutaceae bacterium | reverse complement strand
CGGAAGGCGAGTGAAAAATTCGGGACAGGTTTAGCGAATCCCGGACCCAGGGGTCGTGCCCATGCCCGGGACTTGACCTTCCCAATTGGCTGGGCGGCTCCATGGAATAGAAGAGTCGGCCTCTTGGGCGCTGGTGCAGCCGGTGGAGAGGAAAGCGCTCGCGATTCCCGCGAGGACGATAAGGAGTCGGAAGGTCAGTTTCATCGTTTAGAGAGTTATGATGGCGGCATCGCCTTTACGCAAGTTGCCAGAGAGGGTTTCTGCTAAGACCTGCGCAATCGAATAATTATCCGTCGTTTCGCTAATTTCTACGATAGCAAGACGATCGGATCCGCGTTTGACCTCGAAACGCTGGTTGGGGGTGGCGCCGTGTGATTTTCCATAGTTTATAACTACAAACGCGTTACGTGATCCAACTTGCACAACTTGAGCGTGATAGGCCCGACTGGCGACCAACGTGGGATCAGCGTAAGATTTTACGCTGACGAGCTGATTTTCCAGATCACCGACCTTGGATTCAAGATCGGCGATGATCTTGCGATAGCGTTGGGCATGCTCTTTGGGAATGCTTCCCGCCATCTGATCCCGAATGGCGACGAGCTCCGTTTGCACCTGGCGCAATTCATCGCGAGCCTGCTGCGCGTCGGCCGAGGCGGTCGAACGCTGGGTTTCGGCGAGCTCCAAGTTTTGCGCCAACTGTTCCTGAGCAAACCTTGACTCGTCCAAGGCGTTTTTGGTGGTGCCGAGGTCCGCATCAACTTGATGCAAACGGTCGGTTAACGACTGCGCGTTGTTTCGCGCTGACTCCAAATCGCGCGTTAATTTGGCAACCTCGGCTTCCGTTTCGACCAGTTGCACCAGCAATCTCTGTTTGGAGTTCCCAATCAGAAAGAACATCACCCCTGAGGCCAATGAGGCAGCGAGCGCCACGCCACAAAGAATGAGGGTGAGGTTTCTCATGTGGCGTGGTCGTGGCGATACGGACCGCTCGGGACCGTTAAGCTTGGTAGGTGTTCATGAACCACGGATCTCCGGCGGTGCGTTTAATCGCCCCGTTAGCCGTGAGATGCTCAAGGATCTTGAATGCCAGTTCAGGGTCACCGTCGACTTTGGCGGCCAGCTCGTCAGCGGTGAATGCCGTTCCGGCGGAGGCGGCTAAGACCGTTTGAAGTTTGTTTTTGAGTTCAATCACGCCGCCGGCCGCTTTCTTACCCGCTTCGACGCCGGGCTGATGATAAGCGTTGATGCCGACCAAGGAGGCGTAGAGGCCAACAACCCGTTCATAGAGCGCGATCAACATGCCGAGGGTGCGCGGGGAAACGTCCGAAACAGTCAGGGTGATTGACCAGCGATCCTTTTCGGTGAGGGCATCCCGGGTGCCGAGGAGAAAACCTTGCAGGTAGTCGCCCGCGGTGATGCCAGGATCGACCTCGAGCGAATCACCGGCGCGATCTTTCAGCACCTCAATGAAGGTGACGAAAAAGTTGTTCACGCCTTCGCGTAGCTGCTGCACGTAAGCATGTTGGTCGGTCGATCCCTTGTTGCCATAAACCGCGATGCCTTGGTTGACGACGTTGCCTTTGAGGTCGAATTCCTTGCCGAGTGATTCCATCACCAGCTGTTGCAGGTAGCGGGAGAAGAGGAGGAGGCGATCTTTGTAGGGGAGCACCACCATGTCTTTGGTCCCGGTGCCATCTGTGGCAAAAAGCCAGGCCAGGGCCAACAGCGCCGCAGGATTTTCGGCGGTGGTGGGAGCGCGCGTGGCGGCATCCATGGCGGAGGCGCCATCGAGCATGGCATCTATATCAATGCCTTGCAGGGCGGCCGGGAGCAGTCCTACGGCGCACAGTTCCGAAGTGCGTCCGCCCACCCAGTCCCACATGGGGAAACGGGCGATCCACTTTTCGGCGACGGCGACTTTATCCAATTTTGAGTCTTCGCCAGTGACCGCGACAAAATGTTGTGCCGGGTTCAGGCCCGCGGCCTTAAATGCTTTCGTCGCTTCCAGCATCCCGTTGCGCGTTTCCGCCGTGCCACCGGATTTCGAGATGACCAAAGCCAAGGTTTGCGGTAATTTCGCCCCGATGCGCGCCAGCCCGTAATCCATGCCGTCGGGGTCCGTATTGTCGAAGAAGTGAACCGTCATCTTGTCCGTGGCGGGCGACCCTAGGGCGTGATCGACGAGTTGGGGGCCGAGGGCGGAACCGCCGATACCGATGACGAGCAGTTCGGTGAACGGACCTTGAGGACCCGCAATCTCGCCGGCATGCACTTTGGCGGCGAACGCCTTGATTGCCGCGAGGGTGTCACTGATCGCGGAGCGGAGCTCGATCGTCGGGGCGAGCGTGGGGGTGCGCAGCCAGTAGTGACCCACCATCCGATTTTCATCCGGATTGGCAATCGCTCCGGCCTCCAGTTCCCGCATGGCCGTGAAGGCATCCTGCATGGCACTTTCGTGTTCCGCCATGAAGTCGGCCGGCATGGGTAAACGGCTGAGGTCGAGAGCGAATCCGAGTTCCGGATACGGATGG
>CAXBOL010000862.1:0-2540 GCA_963977295.1 uncultured Opitutaceae bacterium | reverse complement strand
CCTTCCGCAAAACCGAGATTTGGTCAAAGATCGTGGCGTGGAAATCTCAGCGCTACCCGGCGATGACGTCGGCCTGGCTCTCGGCCTGCGAGTAAGTCACGACATCCTCGGTCACCCCATCTGGGGCCGCCCCGACCTCGGCGCCATCGAAGTGCCGTGAGGCGAAGCAGGGCACGTTGACAGCGTCAAAAACCTCCCACCCAGTCTTCTTTTCTGTCCCATGCCCGAGTCATCAAAGTCTCCCCTCGCCTCCCGCGCTCCGAGTCATATCGCAAGGAAGAAAGAAGATGACCGTCGCCTTGGGGTCGGCAATCTGATCCTGGGGGCAGTGCTTTTGGTCGCCCCGCTCCTCGCCTTGTGGCGCAGGGCCATGCTCGAAGTCATACCATGGATCGTCGGCGGAGTTGCCTTGATGTCCTTCGTGACCTTCGGATTTTACGCGTGGGACAAACGTCAGGCCCGACGCGGGGGGTGGCGAGTCTCCGAACCGACCCTGCAATTTTTGGCGTTCTTCAGCGGCTGGCCGGGGGCCTTCGTCGCCCAAAGGCTGCTTCGCCACAAATCGTCCAAAGTCTCGTTTTTGGCGATCTACTGGTGCATCGTAATTTTCCACCAATTCGTGGCCATCGACGCCCTGCTCGATTGGCCCATGTTACGCGCCTTGCGCGGGTGGTTATGGGAACTGCGATCGCAGTGGTTTTAGGGATCGAAATGAACAAACCGAAATCGAAAGTGCCACGGTCGTCCGGCACCCTCGCGCCCGGCAGTTACACCGTGCAGGCCGACGGCGTGGACCGCACCACCGACATCGCTCTCTTAAATACCGCAGTTGAAGTGGGTCACTGAGGTCACCGAGAATCGCCCAGAGTTCACAGAGCAATGTTTACGAAACAAATCCTTGGGTAAGCGGCTGTCCCCTCCGGGGTGAAGATTTACTCTCCGTAGTTTCCTCCCTTAGTCTCTGTGAAACTCCGGTTTGCCTCTGTGACCAGCTGCGGTTTTCAGGATCATCGAAGTGTATCTGGTGCCCGGATATTCGGAGTCCGTTAGCATCCCCAGTCTGAAATGATAGGGGTTTTACACCCCAACAGCGGTGCGTCAGTCTCCGGCACCACCTACCGCATCGGGGTGTAAAACCTCTCCTCCATTTTCGATTCGGTCCATCGGATGAGAAAACGGAGACCTCGGGTGCCCCGCCGTCGGCGTTCTTCACCGGATGATGGAGGATAATGGCAAACGCTTTCCTCGTTTTGTCGCCTCCGCCTCCCCGGACTGTTTGTGCCCTTTGGTGCCTTCTCGTAGCTAACGACTTCGGGACATTCCTTGGCGGTCTGCGTTGCCTTCGCGGTTCAAATCCGGATGCCTGAACTGCATCCTCAATTTTCTATTCATCTAAACGCCATAATTGGCGTATTTGAATTATTTTCCTTATTATTATGCCATTATTGGCGCTTTATATTTTATTTATATTACGTCTTAAATGATGCTTTAAATTGATTTTCCCAATTAATACGCCAATTTCGACGTCTATGAAGATTGATGCTCAGTTGACCGATGACGCCCTGCTTCAGCTTATAGGCGAACGCCTCGCCGCCGTGCGATTGGCCCGCAACCTCACGCAACATCAGTTGGCCGAACAAGCCGGTCTCGGGGTGCGCACGGTGCAGCGGCTAGAAACCGGCGCGTCAGCGACGCAACTGTCTGGGTTTCTGCGGGTGTGTCGGGTCCTGGGACTCGATGAGCAATTGGAGTCCCTCATTCCCCTGCCGAAGCCAAGTCCCATGGCGCAACTGAAACTGCAACGCCCCACCCGCCAGCGGGCCACCGGTCGACGTGCGACCAAGCGCACCCCGTCGAAGCCTTGGACGTGGGATGACTCCGCATGATCGCTCGCGTAAAACTCTGGGGCCGGACCATCGGAGCGGTTTCGATCGACGCCGGGCGTGACGTGGCCGCCTTTCAATACGACCCGGAATTT
This sequence comes from uncultured Opitutaceae bacterium, assembly GCA_963977295.1. Lineage (GTDB taxonomy): Bacteria > Verrucomicrobiota > Verrucomicrobiia > Opitutales > Opitutaceae > Actomonas. The sequence goes on along the minus strand of CAXBOL010000862.1, from coordinate 562 downwards.
GCCCGCAGCGGAATCGAAGTCGCCCCGCTCGTGATGCCATTGAGCGATAGAGTGTATGAGTTTCCCGCGCTGGCGAGAGCATCGTTTCACGGCTTGCCCGGCCTGTTGGCCGACTCGCTGCCCGATAAATTTGGTAACGCCCTCATCGACGCTTGGCTCGCCACCCAAGGTCGCTCCCCGGAATCCTTCAACGCGGTGGAGCGCCTGTGCTACACCGGCACGCGCGGCATGGGGGCCTTGGAGTTCGCTCCGATGAAAGGGCCGCGGCCGCGCACCGCGACCAAGATCGAAATCGACGCGCTGGTGCAGCTGGCGAGTGAAGTGCTGACCCACCGCCACGACCTGAAGGGACGGTTTGACGACGCCGAAAAGGAGAAAGCGCTGCGCGATATTTTGCGCGTCGGCACGTCGGCGGGAGGTGCCCGGGCCAAAGCCGTGATCGCATGGAATCGAACGACTAACGAAGTCCGCTCTGGTCAGATCGCAGCGGACGACGGCTTCGACTCCTGGTTGCTCAAATTTGACGGCGTGGCCGGTAACAGAGACAAAGAGCTCAACGATC
>CAXBOL010000861.1:0-2541 GCA_963977295.1 uncultured Opitutaceae bacterium | reverse complement strand
CCACCAACCGCTGATCCCACTTTCCACTTTTGCAGAACTTGACGCACATAACTTCGGCGGGCTCTTCCGCGTAACACCGGGATCTTCCGTCAGTTTCTCATCGATAGGATTGTCCTTCGTAGTGCCAGAATCCTACGCAGGTGTCTTCTCTGACGTAACGATTAGTCAGGCTAGAATCCAAGGCCGTGGCGTAAATAACGGTTCGCAGCTGGCGGACCCCGGTCAATGGGCCTACCTAACCGGCACCCCCACCTCCGCCGTGCCCGAGCCCTCCACCTATGCCGCCCTCCTCGGTGGCATGGCCCTCGCGGTGACGATGGGGCGGCGCCGTCGACGCAGCTGATGTCCGCGCCCGGGCCTCGTAGTCATTCAACGGGAGCAAGGGCGCGCTCCCGTCGCCGCGTCGCAAACCACGCCGCCACCGCATCCATGCATCCCACGGAATCGGACACGGCCACCTTCGCGAAACGTTTCTGCGCCCAACACCGACTCGCGCCGCAGCACTTCGCCGCCGCCGTGGTGAGCCGCACGCTCCACCTGCCCCTGCGCTGGCTGGCCCCGCTTTGCCTCCAACTGTGGCCAGCGGCGTTTGAGGCCGATATCGAACCGGCGCTGTTCTGCGGAAGCCAGCGGTCCACGCGCGACCTCGAGGACGAGCTGAAGGAATTTCACACCGATGCCCGTAACCATGGTCTGCTGCGCGGACGCTTAAAACAGCGCGTATCCACCCGCCGCTTCCGCCGCCTATACCGTCGCACCATGCACGCGTGACGGAAACCGTGGCGGCATGGGACCATGGGATGAAGTCTCGGCGACGACGCCGCAGCGTGAAACCCTCGCCCCCTCCATCGCGCTTGTTCTGACCGGTGCTCTGCTGCCCTTCCCGGGAGGTTCCCGCCTGGCTTCAGGCGACGACACACCCCAATTCCCGCGTCTCACCGCGAACGGACACGGGATTCGTTGATGAATTGAGGTTTTACTCCCAGACCGACCGCAGCCAACAAGGCGGTATGCTATACCGGCTGCTCCCCCTCTGCATCATGGCTTCCGTGACTGGCAGTTGGGCCCCGGCCCAGATGGCTGGTTTGACCGCGACTCAACCGGCGGATCCTCCCATGTCGGCCGCCTATACGGCGCTGATTGAGAGCGCGGTCACGAATACCGCAGACAAATTTGAAAGTGACTACGACGAAGCGGTCACTCTCCGGATGACCGATGGCCATCTGACCGAACCCGAGGCTCATCTCGCCGTAAACCGGGATCTCGCCCAACGCGCCCTAGCCCCCGATATGGGCCCCCGATTCGCCAGCTTGTATCTCCGGCACGCCCTCGAAATCGCACGTAAGCTCGAACGCGCGGATGAGTTGATCGCCATTCATACCGACTTGGCCGCATCACACTATCAATCCCGCAACATCCTCACGGCAATCGAACACGCCAAGGTGGCTTGGGCGATGACCAATCAGCTCGAACGCCCCGTCGACGAGCGATCCAAAATCGGCCTCTTGTTGGCCGATATTTTGCAGAGCGCCGGCGAGAGTGATGAAACCGAGGCAATTTTTACCAACCTGCTCGCAAGTCCCGGAGTGGATCGGATTTCCGTTGAACTCAAACGGGCGCAGGTCTCCGACGGCTACCTCAACCCCTCCATTCAGGTGGACCGTTGGGAAGCCGTGGCCCAAAACGCCACGGTCGCCCGCAATCAGGTCGTCGCGGCCATGGCGCACGACAGACTTGGCCTTATAAAATTCGGACAAGGGAAGCACGAGGCCGCCCATGCTCACTTCAAGCTGGCCGCATCGCTCCAGCCCGCCCACGTCCGCAACGCCTCGGCGATTTGTCAGCAAGTCGACTTGGAGGAGTCGCAACGCGGAATCCCCGCCGCCATGGAACTCCTCGAGGCCGCGTTGAGCGGTCGTCCATCCAGCGATCCCGGGCGGGCGGTTCCGATCTTGGAAAAACTCGCCGACCTACAGGCGAAGACCGGTGACCACGCCTCCGCCTTTGCGACGCTCAAGCGAGCCAATCAGTATCTCCACGACCCCGATTTTGCTCCCCGTTTAATCAAGATGGTCCGCACCACCTACTTCAATCCGGGATCTGAGGTCGACGCCGCCGCCGAACTCGCCGCCGTGCGCAACAGCCTGCGCGAAACCGAACTCACCCGCACGCAATTGCAGCGTCAGCGCGCCTACGGCATCGGATTCACCACGCTCGTCATCACCATCGCCCTCGCCATCGCCTACGCCTACAAACGCCGCTCCGCCACCGCCTTGGCCGTCGAGCGGGACAATGCCGAACTCCGCGCCGACCGGACCCACTGGCAGATGCTGCGTTACCAGCTCAACCCACACTTCCTCTTCAACGCGCTCTCCTCCCTCGACGGCCTTATTCGACCCCGACCTGAGGCCGCCCAACGGGTCGTCGAGCGGCTCTCCGAGTTTTGCCAACTTGCGCTCGATGGCTCCACCGACGAACTGCGCTCCCTCGAGCACGAACTCAAACTGCTCCGCGCCTACCTGGACGTCGAGCAGGCCGGGG
>CAXBOL010000860.1:0-2548 GCA_963977295.1 uncultured Opitutaceae bacterium | reverse complement strand
ATTGGGGGATGATCAAAGAGGCTAACGTGGCGGGGTCAGCTGATCACCCAGTTGACGGTCAAGTAGTCTACTCGAATTGAACCTAAATCAAGTCGCGAGGAAATTTGGGAGCTGAACCTTTCGACCGCGAAGCGAGGAGGACCCACGTCTGGATGTCAGGGAATCTTGTGGGTGATTGTTGAATGGTATGGGAGGTGGGGCAACGAGAACTGGAATAGTCATCCAGAAAAGCAAGGGCGCGACCCCGTCGTTTAGTCGAGTTGAGGTTTGGTCGAACAATTGCAGTAAAGCTTCAGATCCGCAGTAACCGCCGAATTTCGGAATGTTACTGTAATATTTCCGCTGGATCGAACGTTTCAGAAAAAAGGAGAGATAGCAGACTCAACGCGAGGCATCCGCTTAAAGATGCTAACCCTAAACAACTCCTAAAATGAACCTACATAAAGTCGGGTCCTCCGTGACTCGGTTTGATAAGCGCCTCCTGATTGGACTTGCGCTCTCGGGCCTCACGGCCTTTGGACAACAAGCGGCTCCCGCGTCGAAAGCGGCGGGAGATTTGGAAGAAACGATCGTATTGAATCCCTTCGTCATCGAAGCGGATTCAGAGACGGGCTGGGTCGCCACGCAGTCGCTGGCCGGCAGTCGACTCAACACCGATCTGAAAGACATCGCCGCTCCGATCGAAGTGCTGACGAAGGACTTCATGGACGAGTTCGCGCTCAATTCCATTTCCGACGCGACCATTTACACCACCAACGTTGAAGGGGTGGGCGACAATCTCGAATCGGCCACCGGTCTTGGCACCGGCACGGGGTTTCCGCCTCCCACCCGCCTGCGTGGCTTGGGCGACGCTACGCTGTCGCGCGATTTCTTTGGCACAAAAATGTCGTCGGACAATTACAATCTCGACCGCATCACCATCGCCTCGGGACCGAATAATTTGCTCTTCGGCACCGGGTCTCCCGCGGGCGTGATCGATACCTCCCTCAAACGGGCCATGTTCCGGGATTTTACCAGAGTTGATCTCCAATTTGATTCCAACGACTCGCAACGTTATGCCCTCGATGTGAATAAGGAGGTGATCGACAACAAACTCGCGTTTCGCGTGGCCCTCCTGCAGGAGGAGAAAGAATATTACCTGAAGCCGGCTGGCACCGACCAGCAGCGCTACTTCGGCACGATGCAGTTCCGGCCTTGGAGCAAGACCTCCATTTCGGTCGCTTTCGAAAAAGCCTACGTGCAGAATATTCGTCCGCAATTGCTCCTGCCATGGGATCAAGTATCCCCTTGGTTTGAGGCGGCCAGCTCTGGATTCACTGGGCCCGGCATGACGGTCAACGAACCTGTCTTTACCAATCCGGGAGTCGGCAAGCCGTGGTCAAACGCTCTGACGAACAACACCGTTTTTGGCCGTGAAAGTGAAAACCCCATTTTCGTAATTGGAAATGGCGGAGCGGTGGCGGGCCAAACTTATAGTTTCTACAACACGGCTGAAGTTCGATCCCCGCGCTTTTACCCGAGTGTGAACGGACTGAACAATGAGGCCGACGGTTATACGCTGCTCGACGACACTTATTATCCGACCGACGTCAACCTGGCCGGACTTTCGCGGTTGCAGGAAGTGACCTCCCAGACCTCCAACATTTTCTTAACCCAGCAGATCGGCGAAAACTTCTTTCTGGAAGCCGCCGCTCAATGGGAAACCTACGATGACTGGATCGGAGGTTTTGGCGGCTACGTGGGCGGCAACGCGCTCAAGGTCGATCCCAATAAATTCATGATCGACGGGGTTACCGAGAATCCGAATTTCGGCAAATACTACGTGCAGGGCGACGTGTTCCGCGAAAACAACCAGTTTGATAGTTCAGACTGGCGCGTCGCCTTGTCCTACGAAAAAGACTTCACCCGGGACGACTCTTCCTGGTGGCGCAGCCTCTTGGGCAAACAACGTCTCGGTGGTTTGATTTCTCATAACGAAGTGCAGGAAAAGAAGGCGGAATACAATGCCCGCGTGCTGCCGGCCGACGGGTTGACTGGCGCGGAAGCCGTGATCACCGGCGTTAACCTCCGGGCGCCGACCAATGCAAACTGGGCGACGCATGCGTCCCGTTCGCTCAACGTGCGTTATTATCTTTCGGATACGGATCTCACGCCCCGGGCCCCCCACCTCGATAATGTCGGCGGGCCTTTCACCTTTGTGGACAGCAACGGCGTTGCGCATGAAATCGACATGCTGAACACGGGGCTCGTCGATGAATACGGCCGGCGACTCGGCTCGAATCGCAACAACACTCTGCTCAAGTCGAAGCTCGATACCATGCAGCTCGCCTACCAAGGATTCTTCTGGGACGACCGCCTGGTCGCGACACTGGGTTGGCGCAACGACAAAGCGAATTCCGCCAATCCAGCCAACCAAGCTAACGCCGCTCAGGCTGCGCAAAATGGGGTGAACACGGGTCTGCGTCCGGTCATCGATGACATCGTCTTCGAGTCGTTTGATCCGACCAACGAGGCGTCGGGCGACACCACTACCCGTGGGTTTATCCTG
>CAXBOL010000859.1:0-2552 GCA_963977295.1 uncultured Opitutaceae bacterium | reverse complement strand
CTCGGATTCTGTGCCTTAATTCGACCCTTAATCGCGAGCCACTCGGTCATCCGCCGCGAAGTCCCCGTGATGATCGGCGCGACCCTACTCGCCACGATTCTGCTGCTTAATCGCTATATTTCTGTCGGGGAAGGCCTCGCGCTCCTCACCCTTCTTATCGTGCTCGTCACCCGCACCGTCCATCAGGCTCGTCAGGAAGCCGACCAGAATTACGAAACTGCCGAGCTCAAAAACGCCCCCGGCGTCATCTTGGCAATTATCCTCACCATAGTCGGGTTGGCGCTCCTACTCGGGGGGTCCAACCTATTCGTCGACGGAGCCGTCAACATCGCGCGCCAGCTCGGCTGGAGCGAAAAATTGATCGGTCTCACCATCGTTGCGATTGGCACCAGCCTACCAGAACTGGCGACGTCGGTGGTCGCCGTCATTAAGGGCCAAAACGATGTCGCCATCGGCAATGTCGTCGGTTCATGCGTGTTCAACATTCTGGGTATCCTCGGCGTGACCGGGGTGCTTGGCGGCGCCTACGTGCCAGAGCTCTCACTGATCGACCTTGGGGTCCTCGTCGGCGTCACCGTCGCGGTATTTCCCTTGGTGCGCTCGGGGGGGCGCATTAGTCGCATCGAGGGAGGGGGTCTCCTCCTCACCTATTTTGCTTACACCGGATGGCTACTCTGGGGGTGAGCCCAATCCCCAAGCCCGGCCTAGCGCCGACACTCGCCGTCAAGTATCACCGAGTTTGCGGTCAACTGAGAAACGCCCGCCCCCGGCCACCAGCGTGACCATGAATGCCATCCCGTAGAGGAACGCCATTTCCCCACTGTTCTCGCCACTCAAATTGCCCTCATGCACGATGAAGAACGCAACCCCCATGGTGAAAACCAAGGCGAGCGAGGCAAATCGGGTGAATAAACCGAGCACGATTAGAGCGGCCATCACCAGTTCGGCCCCGATGGTGAATCCCAAACTGACCGGAGATCCGATGCCCAGCGGGTCGTGAAACCCTGCGCTAATTCTCGACCAGCCCTGTAATTTGGGCAGACCATGAAAGACGAGCATGGTGCTGCCAAAGGTGACCCGGAGGAGCAGAAGCGCCAGGTCATGCCCCTTGGGAATGACCGAGAATTGAAGAAATTTGATCATAGCTTGAATGATATTGAGACCCTGCCCCCACAGCTAGAAACGAGCCGGTTCGGGATCAAGTTATCTCAAAGCACGGCCATTGTGGAGGCGCATTGACCAGATAACTGAAATATTCATCAATGCCACCATGTTGTATTCACAGGAGCCACCGGAGGAATTGGGTCCATTTCAGTTTGGGATCCTGGTCCTTTCGATTGTCTTGATCATCGGTTTGGCCGCCGAGGTCATCCTGGACGTTCACCCCGAAATTCGACGGTTGGTTTTTATGATCGATACCGCGGTGTGTGGTTTGCTGCTTATCGACTTTTCGATTCGGTTCAAGGAGGCCAAATCCAAACTTCAATTCATGAAGTGGGGGTGGATCGATCTCATCGCCAGCATCCCGGCGATCGAAGCCTTCCGGTTTGGCCGAATTTTACGCGTGGTGCGGGTCATCCGCCTCCTCATCGCCATCCGATCGTTCAAGCGGTTGCTCCATATTCTTTGGCAAAGTAAAACGAGTGCCGGACTCACTGGGATCCTAGTAATCTCGTTCCTGGTTGTTTCGTTTGGTTCAGCGGGAGTGCTCATCGCAGAACTCGACCAGCCCAACGCCAACATTCACACCGCCGAAGACGCCATCTGGTGGAGCATCACCACCGCCACCACCGTCGGCTACGGCGACAAATACCCCGTCACCACCGCGGGCCGGGTCGTGGCCACCTGCCTTATGATTGCGGGCATCAGCCTTTTCGGCACCTTAAGCGGCGTCACCGCGTCAATTTTCCTCGGCGACAAAAAAGACGAGCCGGCTTCTCGCGAGGCGCAAAATCGCATGCTCGACCGCCTCGAAGCGATGCAGGCCGAAATCCACGAACTCCGCGAAAACCAAAAATTCCCTCCCAAGTAGTGCAGCGCTTCAGCCGCTGACAGCCCCAGGGAATCTACGGTTAAGCCAATCTACCCGTCTTTTTTGGAAACCACAGATGAACACAGATTCACACAGATTTAAAACCCCGCACTGCACTCCATCCACCAAGGTTCCGTCGCGTAGCGGTAGCGAAGCCATCTGTGTCCATCTGTGGTTAAAAAACACCGCAGGCTGACGGCCGCATCCGATCTCCGGTTAACCCAATCTACCCGTTTTTTTGGAAACCACAGATGAACACAGATTCACACAGATTTAAAACCCCGCACTGCACTCCATCCACCACGGTTCCGTCGCGTAGCGGCAGCGAAGCCATCTGTGTCCATCTGTGGTTAAAAAACACCGCAGGCTGACCGCCTCATCCGATCTCCGGTTAACCCAATCTCCCCGTCTTCTTTGGAAACCACAGATGAACACAGATTCACACAGATTTAAAACCCCGCACTACACTCCATCCACCAAGGTTCCGTCGCGTAGCGGTAGCGAAGCCATCTGTGTCCAT
>CAXBOL010000858.1:0-2553 GCA_963977295.1 uncultured Opitutaceae bacterium | reverse complement strand
GCAGGCTTGTGCGCGTGAACTTGGCTTGAATGTGGTGGCCACGGCAGATCAGGGCGATTCGCTGGAAGCGGCGGTGGCGGCGGCCGATGTAGTCATTGATTTTAGTTTTCATGAAAATACTGCTGAAGTGATCCGTTTGGCCGTATCGCATGAAAAAGCACTGGTTATCGGGACCACGGGTCACCCTCCCGAAGTGAAAGCGAAACTCCTGTCGGAGGCGGCGGCGACTGCGACGGTGTGGGCCGGAAATTATTCAGTCGGAGTCAATTTACTCTACGCGCTCACGCGTCGCGCGGCAACCGTCCTTGGCGCGGATTATGACGCGGAGGTGGTCGAGATGCATCATCGGTTCAAAAAGGACGCCCCGAGCGGCACCGCAGAACGTATGCTCGAAATCATTCTCGAGGAACGGAACCTCGACCGTAGCGCCCTCCGCCATGGCCGCCAAGGCATCACCGGCGAACGCACCAACACCGAGGTCGGCATTCATTCCCTCCGGGGCGGCGATATTGTCGGTGAACACACGGCGATGTTCACCGCCATGGGCGAACGTATTGAACTGACCCACCGGGCGACCGACCGCAGTATTTTTGCCCGCGGCGCGCTCCGGGCGGCGCAGTGGGTGATTGCTCAACCGCATGGTGTTTACGACATGCAAGCCGTCCTCGGACTGGACTAGTCGCATCATGATTACCTCCATATCCGGCCTATTGGTCGAAGCCTCACCGATCAGGGCGGTCATTGAATTGAATGGTTTCGGCTACGAAGTTAACGTCCCCGTGACGACGACCGAACGCATGCCTCAAGTCGGCCAAGCCGTTAAGCTTCACACCCATGTCGTGTATCGGGAGGATTCCCAAACGCTTTACGGCTTTGCGACCACTGAGGATCGGGATTTCTTCCGCATGTTGATTGAGCATGTGAGTGGCGTGGGCCCCAAGGTGGCCCTAAGCATCATGAGTCGGCTTTCGTTGCCGCTGCTTGAAAGTGCAATTCGTAACAGTGATGTGGCCGCGCTTTCGAAATGTCCGGGCATCGGTAAAAAAACGGCCGAGCGATTGATTATTGAGTTAAGGAACCGAGTCGGCGGCGCGATCGATGGGTCGGTTGGCGTGACTTCAGCAACGTCGCCAGGCCGTGACGGGGCGGCCCAACCTGCGACCCCCAACGCAATCCAGGATGCAATCGCGGCGTTAACCGTCTTGGGCTACAAATTGCCCGATGCGGACAAGGCCGTGCGTCAGGCGATCGTTGCTTTGGGCGGCAATGCGAGCACGGAACAATTGATCAAGCGCGCCCTCGGACGCTGATCGTCCCGGTCAGTGCCTCTCTCGTCGAACCCAGGTTTGAGCGCGGAGCTCTGCCTAGGGGCCCGATCCTCAATCTGGAGCCCCCTTCCACACGGATAGACTGTTGATCTCCCCACGCCGGCATTGATCTGAGCGCAAGGGCACCTCGACCTGGCCATAGGCCATGCTCGCCTCGGTAAACGCCCTTCCCCGCCCCCGAGCCACGATGACTGGGGGCTCTGAGACCTAACGTTGGAACTGAAACGCAGCCGATTCCGACAAAGGCGGCGTGTCGTCCAAGCCTGGATACGGATAGGCGTAGGCACTCAAGGTGCGAACTTGCATCGGTTCGGCGGTCTTAAACTGCAGAGAATCCACCCGCACGGGACGAATCGGAGCAAACTCGAGTTGATTCATCCACGCAAAAGAATCGGGAGCGGACCGAACCAAGCCATTGGCCGAGTTGTTTCCGGCTTCGAGCGCGAAAACCGTGCGATAGGTCGCGCCTGCACTGGCCGCAGTTGAATCATCGGGGCCAATCTGCCGGGTTGTGGTAGGAGCCGTGGTCGCGATTTGATTGGTGGTGACCGGGGCGGTGCGAGGACCTGCGACGTAAATTACGGCGGCGATGCAGGCGGCGGCCAAACCGGCAAATGCCGTGCCCCAGTTCAACCCCGAGATCCGTGGACGCGATGCCTGGGCCGGCGTAAAGGGAACGACATTGTCGTTCGATTGGGCATTCGCAGCAGCTATGATTGCCGCAATAGAGGGCTTGGGGGCTTTGACCTCGGAGGCCAGCAGGGTTTGGCAGGCGCGCTCAATTTTGCAGTAATCGCGATAGATTTTTTGCCGTTCGGGACTCGCGGCAATGGCGGTCTCGACTTCGCGCATTTCGACCCCGGAAAGCTCCCGGTCGATGTAAGCGTTCAATTGCTCGATAAATTTTTCGTCGTTCATTGGAAATCCTCCCCTAGTTTGCTGCGCAGGCTTTCACGGGCCCGGGCGATACGGCTCTTCACCGTGCCGATGGATATTTCGAGGATTTCGGCAATTTCCTCGTATGATAAATTCTTCACGTTACGCAGAATTAAAATTTCGCGATGTTTGGGACTCAGTCGCTGCATGCCGTCGGCAATGCTGTCGACCAGCTCTTGGGTCACGGTGGCGTCCTCGGGCGTTTCCGCTTCGGTGACAAAAATGTCCGCCAAGGGGGTGCTGTTGTCGTCGCCCACCGGCTGATCGAAGGAGATCGTCTTGTCCCGCT
>CAXBOL010000857.1:0-2562 GCA_963977295.1 uncultured Opitutaceae bacterium | reverse complement strand
TACTGGGGCGAAGGCAGCGGAGGTGCTCGCAAGTCCTTCGATTACCTCGCTCGGGTCATCGGCGACGTGAAATTCAAAGCGTCCGGACCCGCGGCGATTTCAGGACAACCCCATTTTAAGGGTTATCGGAAAGTGAACGGAATTCCGGAGATGATGTATTCCCTCGGCGACCTGTCGTTCACGTTGAGAATTGAGCCCTCCTCCGACGGCCAGGCTGCACTCCTGCACTATACCACGACTGGCCTGACCGATGGACTCACCTTAAGTTTCGACTCCAATGAAGGGGCCAAAATCGAAACCCAATCGGGTCAGAGGCAAGGTCATCGTCTGGTGATGACGGGCGCCGAAGCGCGCGCGTTCACCCTCCAAATCAATCTCTAAACCGTCGACCATGCACCGTCGCTTCATTGCTCTATTTTTCCTGTTTTACGCCGCCATTACCTGCGCGGAAAGCTACCGCGTCGAAGCCGTGGAGTTTCCGGTTTGGGTTGCGCCAGAGGTGGGCGGAATCGGATTTACCCCCGAAGGCGAGATCGTCGTCGCGCTACGTCGAAACGGCATCTTAATGGCTCAACCGACGGCCGACCCGGCTGCCTTTGACTGGCGGGCATTTTCCACCGACTCGATGCACAACCCCTGCGGGATTCAGGTGATCAGCAAACACGAGGTCATTGTTTCGCAGATGGCCGAACTCACTCGGCTGACCGATACCGACCATGATGGCATTGCCGACCTTTACGAAAATCTCGCCGACGACTGGGGCCTAAGTGGCAATTACCACGAGACCAACGCACTCACGCCGGATGGCCAAGGCGGATGGTATATCGCCGTCGGCACTGCCTCACACAACGGTCCCACTTTTTATCACACCCGTGGAGAATTCGCAGATAATGGGCGCACCGGCCGGAATTACTCCGCAGTGCCATGGAAAGGCTGGATCGTGCATGCGGATGCCGAAGGAACAGTGACTCCTTACGCCAAGGGATTTCGCGCTCACAACGGGATTATGATCGATCCTGAAGGTCGGATGTTTGCCACCGACAATCAGGGCGATTGGCGCGGGACCTCTCCGCTCTATCACATCGAAAAGGACAAATTTTACGGGCACCCCTCATCCCTCGTGTGGGATAAAAAATTCGTCCGCGAAGTAAGCGACGATCCATTACAACTCTACATCGACGATTGGGATGGCTATGAAGCACACCGGACGCACGCCGCAGTCGAATTCCCTCATGGATTCATGTGCAACTCGCCCAGTGAGCCGATAGTGGATACCACAAAAGGAGCCTTCGGGCCGTTCGCCGGTCAGATGCTGGTGGGAGACGTCGCCGGTGATCGAATCCTTCGAGTCATGTTGGAAAAGGTTGGCGGCGTGATGCAGGGGGCCTGCGTGAAGTTCATTGAGGGCAGCCTTGGGGGCGGGAATAACCGCCTCGCCTTCAGTCCCGACGGCACCCAGCTCTACGTCGGGCAAACGTTCCGAGGTTGGAGTGGTCGAAATACCGCCGAAGGGATGAAACGTATCATCTTCACGGGGGAAACACCGTTTGCGTTGAAAGACATTTCACTGCACGAGGACGGCTTCGTGTTGGAATTCACTAAACCACTCGCCGCGCCTACTGCTGCCAGTTTGGCCAACTTTACCGCGAAGAGCTACTGGTATAAATCCCACTATCCTTACGGCAGCCCGCAGCTCGACGAAACTCCGCTGTCCGTCGACAACGTCATGGTAAGCCCGGACCGTCGCTCGGTGCGTTTGATCATCCCCGACCTGCAACCGCGAAAAATTGTAGAAATCAATGTATTGCCTTCCCTGCTCGCGGAAGACGGCTCCAGCATCGATCATGGGCAAATTTGCTACACCATCCGTCGTTTGCCGGAAGTGAAGATGCTGGCTGTGCGCTAGACGAAACCGAGAGCCAAATCATCAAGCATGACGGTGGCTTAACGCGCTCCGCCCGAAATCAGGGCAGGTTTGGTAAAACCGTCGGACGGTTTTACACGTCGTGGAAGGAGAATAGAGTCCTTTCACCACATTATGAAACGCTTCACCTTTGCCGCGCTCTCTGCCGCCGTGCTTGTCTTGACCGGGTGTCAATCTGGTCCTCGCCGCGGGGACCCTCCCATGGCGATTGCGTCCTACGTCGATCTCCCGAAATTTATGGGAGATTGGTATGTGCATGGATACACGCCTACCATGCTCGACCCGAACGCCTTTAATCCCGTGGAAAGCTATGCGCTCGAACCTGACGGCACGGTTGCGACGACCTACCAGTTTAATAAAGACAGCTTCGACGGTCCGCAAAAAACTTATCAACCCCGGGCCAGGATCTTCGATAAAACCTCCAACGCCGAATGGCGCATGCGATTTTTCGGCGTGATTACGTCCCCCTACCTCATCCTCTACGTCAGCGATGATTATCAAGAAACCGTCGTCGCTCATCCGAATCGGAAAATGGCTTGGATTATGACGCGTTCACCTGCGATCACCGAGGCGCGTTACACCGCGCTCAAGCAGGAGCTGGAGCTCAGGAATTTTGACCTCTCCGATCTCGTGCGAGC
>CAXBOL010000856.1:0-2564 GCA_963977295.1 uncultured Opitutaceae bacterium | reverse complement strand
GAGCACAAAATTGATATAGCCGGAATCAGTGCCTCGACCTTGCACCGCCGAGGCCGGCCCTTTGATGACCTCCATACGCTCGTAACCAAACAGATCACGGCGATACGTTCCCGTATCGATACCGTCGGTAAACGAGGAACCGTTGGTAAAACCACGAATTAAAATCGAATTCGGACCCGTGCCCGCCGATGAATTACGAACTTGCGCGTTACTCACATAAACGAACGCCTCGTCCATCATTTTGGCGCCGGTGTCCTCGAGAAATTCGGCTGGGAGCACATCAACGGTTTGGGGCAGATCAATTAAGGCGCGGTTGGTGCGCGTGAGCACACTGGTATGGGTCGGACGATAGCCAGCATCCGAGTCGGTCGTGATCGTAAACGGATCCAGCTCAATTACATCATTGCTGGAGGGAGCGGCTTGTTGAGCGAACAAAGGTGAGCTCAAAAGAGCCACCGGTAGCAGGATAGCAGCACCGAAGATCTTCGGCAGCAAGGGAGTCTTTTTTACGGTCATAACAGGTTTTCAATAGGGTTGGTTTTACACAGACTGTTGTTCTATCGATTCATCGGCCTCCATCAGATCGACCACCGTTTAGATTCTCCTCTACTCGAAGCCATGACAGCGGAGTAGATTTGAGATCTCTCTTTGCAAAATCGCTTTAGCTAATCATTGGCAAATCGGCACGAAAAACGGGGGTAGAGGTCACAGGGGTAATGAATGCGAGTGCCCACAGGGAAAGCGAGCGGCGGCTCAAACAAAAGCTAAATGGATTTAGCTATGTCAAGCGTCTTTCCCTAATTTATTCTGCTTCCGCCCTATGGAATTACCTCCTCGAACAAATATACCGCCCCCTCTTGATCGACTAGGACCGTCCCCGTTTAGTCGACTCTCGCAACAGCACCGGAGGAATTGCAAGTATCTCTTGGGAAAGATGTTGATCATTTTTTAGAATTCTAAAAAGCAAAGGAACCGCCTCAGCAACCATGGCGTCATTGGCGCCCGCAACTGTCGTAAGCGGAGGATCAAAAAATTCGGCCATTTCATTATCCCCTACCCCAACTACCGCAACCTCGTTGGGAATGTTTAGCCCGTTCTTTTTGAGCACCTGATATGCTCCAATTGCCAAGCTGTCGGTAACCGAAAACAGTCCATCCAGCTGCCCTCCTGATCTTAAAAAATCCGCCAGCGCTCGGGAGCCATCGAACGGTTGCAAGCCTTCGGCCAACAACCGAACTGGTTCACAACCGGTTCGGGCTCGAACAGTTTCCACGAAAGCCTCCAATCGGTTCTGCGTCGTGTGCGTCAATTGCCGTCCATGCATCACCACGAGTTGACCACATCCCTGCCCCAACAGCACTTCGGCCGAGTTCCGACCCACGACATCCGGGGCCTCCAGCACACAGCAACGATTGGCGATACGCCGTCCCAGAATCACTGCTGGATAAGGGAGGCGTGCTTCCGCGAGAAAAGCGTCATCCTCAGGTAACGTGTTGGTAATGATGACCCCATGATAGCGATCAGCATCCATCAGCGCTGGTTTTTCTCCCAGCCTTCCGGCGTGAAACATCTCAATAGCGACCGCGTAGCGCGTATCGTCGGTCGTCAATCTATCCACCTCACGCTGCAGCACGTGCAACGCCTGCCCGACTAAAGGCAGAGGCGCCTCAAAGGAGGTGAATATCGCCAGATCAAACTGCCTGGTAGCCGCACGATGCGCCCGCAGTCGTCGTCCAGCCATGTTGGGCACATAACCTAAGGATCGTGCCGCCGCACGCACCGCTTCTACCGTCTTGGGGGCAATTCGACGTTCCACATGTCGATTGGCCAAAACCGAAGACACGGTCGCCGGTGACATCCCCACATGCTCCGCAATTTGGTAAATAGTTACGGCAGGGGAATTCGACTTTTTCATGCTAAATTGCTAATTATTTTAGCAGTTTAGCTAAACGCGAGTCTTTTTAACCCCGCACGGACTCGCTGCTTGGTCCCAAGTTCGCCGGCTCCGACTGATGCACCGACGGTTTCGGCAGGGTGGCAAAGGGGCCTTGCTGGTTGCGATATTCTCGCGGGGACAACCCCACGTGGCGCCGAAACAGTTTGTAGAAATTATACGGGTCGGGTTGCCCCACCCTTTGACCGACTTCTGAAATGGGCAGGGTTGTGCTCAACAACAACTCGCGAGCTTCCCGCAACTGCCGTTCCACGATAAATGACTTGGCGGCCGTGCCACTGTGACGCCGAAACAGCTTCAACACATGCGAACGACTACGCCCGATTACCGCCGCCATCTTTTCCACCGTCGGACCTTCGTGGAACGTCTCTTCCACGTAATTCATCAGTCGCTTGAGCTCATCGGGACGTGCCGAGGTCGCGACCGTCGGCATGGCTTTCAATCGGAACAACTCCCGCACCACCAACCGCCCCAAAGCCCGGGCCTCCAACTCACTGCGATCAGAACTCGTATACCACCGCGTCGTATAATCAAACAGGCGACTGAGCGACTGATCGGCATCGATCCGAAAACGTATGACGCCCTCAGTATCAAACCAGTCCAGATCAGT
>CAXBOL010000855.1:0-2575 GCA_963977295.1 uncultured Opitutaceae bacterium | reverse complement strand
GTCCGGAGTGTTGGAGAGCGAGTAATCTAGCTCGGTGAGGACCCCGTGATCGGCGTGGAATCCTCGATCCAAGCCACCGGCATTGATGGCACCTTGGACGAATAGTCCTGCGGAAAAAACCAAGACCAGCGAAAGGGCGATTTGAGCCATGACGAGCACGTGTCGGGCAGAGAAGAAACGATTCCACGTGCCGGTGGCATTGGATTCGGCGGAGTTGGATTTCAACCCTTCGACGAGGTTGGGTTTGGAGGCTCTCAACGCGGGCACCAGGCTGAATAAAAGGGTCGCCAAAACACAGAAGCCAAACGTGGCCAGCAAGAGGGTGGCGTTGGGTTCGGCGGAGATCAGGAAGGAGAAATTGAGAGTCGAAAATATGCTGCCCAGCGAGTGCAGCAACAGATCGTTGGCCCACAGACTCAGCAGCAGCCCGGCCAATCCTCCGGCGATGGCCAGGACGAGGCCTTCGATGAGCAATTGGCGCACAATCATGCCTCGCGAGGCACCGATCGCGATGCGCACCGCGAACTCCCGGGTGCGGGCGGCACCGCGAGCCAGCATCATGTTGGCGAGATTAAGCGACGCGACCACGAGCACGATTCCGCTCATGCCCATCATCATGGATGCAAGGAGTCCGATCGGCCCATCGTCCTCGGGGGAATCCGAGATGCTGAAGCGTGAAGGAGGAGTGATTTCGAGGAACCGGCCCTCGGGCACCGGATTGGTATCGAGGTCCGCCAGAATCTCATTCAGGCCAGTCAAACGCGGGGTCGCAGTCTCGATGGTGAGCCCGGATTGTAAGCGGCCCATGAGCACCAAGTCGTAGTTGTTGGGATCGGCGATGGAGGTTGCCGCCGCTTCGTCAAACAGAGGTCGAAACTGGTCATGCATACCGAACGGTAACCAAATTTCCGGGGCGATCATCGCATTGCCGATGCCGAATCCGCGTGGGGTTGCGCCAATGATCGTGTAGACGCGGCCGTTGATGCGGAGCGAGGAGCCGATTACGTCGGTCGTGCCCCCGAGACGCTGCCACATGCCGAAGCTGACCACGACCACCGGCACGGCGGCATCGGGCTCGGTCTCGGCGGCAGAAAAGAAGCGTCCCACGGCCGGTTGGGCGTCGAGGAGGGACATGATATTTTCGGTCGCAAAAAATGAAAACAAGCGACGCACTTCGCCCTCTTGGTCGGCCACCCCCGAGACGGTGAACGATACACCTGCCACGTCGCTGAATACCGCGTTTGGGGCGCGCAGGGCTTCCGGCCCACGCGAATCGACGATAGTCTCGGTTGGCTTCGGCTCGGCCATTAAACACGCTTACGACGGGGGCGGGATCCCCGGGCACCAGCGGCTTGATGGCCAAGGCGTGGACCAGAGCGAAAATTGAGGAGTTGGCCCCAATCGCCAACGCCAGGGTCGTAATCGCCACCAACGTGAATCCCGGTGATTTGGCGAGCATGCGAAAAGCAAAACGAATATCTCTCATGGGGAATGGGTTGAGTGGTGAAATTCTACTCGGCACGCATGGCCGTCATCGGATTGATGCGGGTGGCGCGGCGACTGGACAGATAACAGGCGGCGAGGGCGACGACGGCCAAAATGATGGGCACGGTGACGAAAGTGGGCGGGTCGTGCGGGGTCACGCCATGGAGGAAACCGGACAATAGATTAGCCAAAAGAAACGCGGCGATGAATCCGGCTCCAAGGCCAAACACGACCAAATGGGATCCGCGTCGCACCACATCGCGCACCACTTCTTCCGCACTGGCGCCAAGGGCCATGCGCAGGCCGATTTCTTGATGACGCATCGTGACCGAAAACGTCATAACGCCGTAGATCCCCACGCAGGCCAATAAGACCGCGACCAAACCGATGCAGAGGAACATTCGGGAAAAGAAATACTGCTCCCAAATCGACTGGAGGATTACTTGTTTCAAGCTCAACACACTGTAAATCGGCATACTCGGATTGAGGGCGAGCACTTCGTTCCGCACGGATTGTTCCAGTAGGTCGGGTTTGACCGTGGTCCGCATCACGACCGAAAGAAAATTATTGGTGATTTGCGAAATGGGCAAATACACGGTGGGGAAGAATCGAGGATCGTCGTGCTGATGGCGGATGGCGCCCACGACGCCAATGATGGTGAGGTTTCCGCCCTCGGACTTGGCGACGTTTTCACCGGTCAGTTCGAGGTGGCGACCAATCAAGGCTGCGGGAGGCAGTCCCAAGGCTCGCGCATAAGTCGCGTCGACAACGGCAACCTTAGCGGCGTCTGCGGTATCGAGACTGTCGTCGAAATCACGACCGGCGAGCAAGGGAATCGCTAGTGTATGGAAGTAGTTGGAGGTTGGATTGCGGAAGTAGACCTCGTGGATTTCCAGAGGGGCGTCAGGCGAACCCGCCTCAGGCAAGGCCATGACGGACCCGGCGGCGCCTTGGGTTCCGGGTAGATTCGAAATGGCCGCAGCGGACGACACGTCATGCAGAGTCTCGAGACGTCGAGGCAGTTCGCGATAGAAGCGATTGATCTCCTCGTGATCGGATTCGAAGCCGAGGGGGAATCCTACGCGAAAGG
>CAXBOL010000854.1:0-2577 GCA_963977295.1 uncultured Opitutaceae bacterium | reverse complement strand
TCTCACGATCAAAGTCTTCGCGGCGTCCGTCGCGCTTCACCACGGAGAGTCCTTCGCGGATGAGCGTCTCCGTGGTGCTGAAACGGTGACCGCATTCGAGACACTCGCGCCGACGGCGGATCGTGTTACCTTCCCGGCTGATGCGGGAGTCGGTCACTTTATCCTCAATCGAGGTGCATTTCGGGCAGCGCATGGTGGGTTTTCAGGGATCAGTGGAGCTGAAGAAAGTTTTCGAGGATCTTCATACCGCCTTCGGTGGCGATGGACTCGGGATGAAACTGCACGCCCCAGATGGGCAGGGTTTTGTGGCGGATACCCATGATTTCACCCTCGTTGGTTTCGGCGGTAATTTCGAGGCAATCCGGGCACGTGGCGCGTTCGATGAGCAGCGAGTGATAACGCGTGGCGGCAAAACCTTGGGGGAGGCCTGCGAACACATCGGAATCGCGATGACTTATCGGCGAGGTCTTGCCGTGCATGAGGCGGTCCGCCCGCACAATGTTGCCGCCGAAGTAGTGTCCGATGGACTGGTGCCCCAAGCATACGCCGAAGAGAGGCACTCTACCGGCAAAGGCACCGATCATCTCGAGCGAGACGCCCGCCTCGCGCGGCGAACAAGGGCCGGGCGAGATCAGCACGCGATCCGGATTCAGGGCCAAAGCTTCCGCTGGCGTGATCTCGTCGTTGCGGAATACGCGCTGTTCCACGCCCAATTGACCGAAGTATTGGACGAGGTTGAAAGTAAACGAGTCGTAGTTGTCGATGACGAGGAGCACGGCGAAGGGCAGGAATTAGCTGGTGGATTGAC
This sequence comes from uncultured Opitutaceae bacterium, assembly GCA_963977295.1. GTDB lineage: Bacteria > Verrucomicrobiota > Verrucomicrobiia > Opitutales > Opitutaceae > Actomonas. Next base: position 1,769 of record CAXBOL010000854.1, on the reverse strand, counting down.
ATCGGGGTCAAGCGTCCGGGTAGGGTAGAGGTGAAACATGACCTTTCACTTCGATCTTATCTCCACCGACACAGCTACCGCCGCCCGGAGGGGACGCCTGCGCACCCGCCATGGAGTGATCGAAACGCCGATTTTTATGCCGGTCGGCACGCAAGGCACGGTCAAGGCGCTGACTCCGGCGCATCTGCACGAAATCGGCGCGCAAATCATCCTCGGCAACACTTACCATCTCAATCTGCGCCCGGGCAGCGACCTCGTGGCCGAGCTGGGCGGACTACATCAGTTCATGGGTTGGGATAAGCCGATCCTGACCGACAGCGGGGGGTTTCAGGTCTTCTCGTTGGCCAAATTGCGCAAATTGAAGGAAAACGGGATCGAGTTTCAAAGTCACCTCGACGGCCGGAAGTGCTTTTTGGGACCGAAGGAGGTGATGGAAATCCAGACCAATCTCGGCAGCGACATTGCGATGGTCATCGACGAGTGTCCGCCGTGGCCTTGTGAACGCGATGCCTGTGCCTCGGCGGTAGCGCGAAGCTTCCGGTGGGCCGGACAGTGTCGGGATATTGCCGTCGATTCGGGATTTTTGGCCAACGGGCATCATCTGTTTGGCATCGTGCAAGGTTCGACCTTTGATGATCTGCGGCGTGAGGCGGCCGAGTCGTTGGCCACGCTCGATCTGCCGGGTTACGCGGTGGGCGGAGTGAGTGTGGGAGAACCGGAGCCCGAAATGCTCAAACAAGTCGGCGCGACCACCCCGTTTATGCCGGCCGATAAGCCACGTTATACCATGGGGCTGGGCACACCGCCCCAGTTGCTAAAAATGGTGGCACTGGGGGTGGACATGTTTGACTGCGTGTTGCCGTCGCGGGTGGCGCGCAACGGGTTAGTGTTTTCGCCCGACGGCCCCATCAACTTGCGCAACGAGCGCTATCGCACCGATCCGAATCCGATCGTGGAAGGCTTGGACAACTACACGTGTCGCAATTTCTCCCGGGCTTACCTGCGCCATCTGGTCATGGCGGAGGAAATGTTGGCGGGCACGTTGCTCACGCTGCACAATTTGCATTTCTATCTCGATCTGATGGCGCAGGCGCGGGCGCACTTGGAGGCGGGCGACTTCGGTCCCTGGCACTTGCAATGGATCGCCCGCTACGAAGCGGGCATGGCGGCCCGGAAATAGTTGATTTTTAGCCGCATCGCTTAGACCGATTCCCGATTGGAGCCAACGACTTTGCTCCCTGGGCCCCGGAAACGGGACGGCGAAATGTGGGAGGGGTTTTATACCCCGACAGGAATGGTCACTCTGCCGCGGGTCGGAATGTAATACCTAGAGCTCTTGGTATTTAGATTTCACAGAAGCGTCAGGCCCGGTAAACCGGGATATTTCAGGGAAGAAACTTGGAACGGAGCAGCACCGGAGTTTTTAACCACGTCTATGAACGAAGTGAATGGCCTGACATGAACACGAATGGCTTACACCTTCGCCAAGGCTTCGGCGCACAGGTCGCTAACGCTGCGCCTGGGCACGCAACCTTCTTTGTCTACCCAACTTAACTGGACTTCAAACGGAACGGTAGTGACGTTCATTCGTGTTTCCCGCACTGCGGGATGGTTCAAAAACACCCAGTTATTTGAAGTTTCTTGAGATGTAAGGAAGAGAACGAAGAAGTTGGGAATCGTTCATTGGTGCATTTCTTCGTTTCCTTTTGTAAAGTCGAAGTGGCTCGGATTGTGGGTATGAAATCCCTCCCACATTTGCGACCGCGAAT
>CAXBOL010000853.1:0-2578 GCA_963977295.1 uncultured Opitutaceae bacterium | reverse complement strand
TAAATACGGTCCCAGTATCGGCTCACCATTTCTTCAAACGCGGCTTGATCGCCGGCCTTGAAACGGAGCACGAGTTGTTGGTCGAGGGCTACTTCTTGAGCTTTGGAGGACATGGCTGGTGCCTCTTTCTGACGATCATTTTCCTCGTTTGTTCCCAAAATTGAAGATTGGTTAAAGTCTTGGAGTCGGTTTTATTTCGTTTCGTTTTAGTCGATTACAGTTTTGGTGAAATAAATTCCTCAGTCTTAAATTCAAAAAACACTTGCCAAAATTCCGAGCGAAAACGTATTGCGACTGCCCCATTTCGTGAACGGGTTGATAGCTCAATGGTAGAGCAGTTGACTTTTAATCAATTGGTTCAGGGTTCGAGTCCCTGTCAACCCACCACGGAAACGGAAGCAGTGGGCGGAGCCGGAAAACGAATTCGATCATTTCACTGCGCAGACTTTTAGCCTTTAGGTTTGCTTAATTCGTTGCAGCCCCAACGTTACGAAACTTTGCCACACGTCCGATGAAACGCCTCATAATTGTAGAAGACCAAACCGCGATTCGCGAGATGTTGGTCGAGATCCTGCGCACTTTCCCCGGATTCGATTTGGTGGGAGAAAGCGGTGACGGTCAAAGTGCCCTCACCCTCTGCAGCGATTTGAAGCCCGACGTGTTGGTGCTCGACGCGAAATTACCCGGATTAAATGGCGTCGATATGTTGCGGCGACTCATCCGCGTATTACCGGACGTTCGGGTGTTGGTTTTCTCCGGATACGAGAATCCCGTCTTGGTTCGGGAAATGTTGGAGGCAGGAGCGCACGGATTTGTGGAAAAAACAGCGGGGCTGACAGAGTTTAAGATGGGCCTTGAAACCGTGGCGAATGGTGGCACTTATTTTGGCCCTGCCGTCGCCTCGCTTCTTCGCAACGTGGTGGCGAATCCCGCCTCGAGCCCGACCGCGGATTTTCTCACGGATCGCGAACGCGAAATTCTTCAACTGGTGGCAGAGAGCCACAGCACCAAAGAAATTGCTCGGATGCTCGGTATCAGTGGTAAGACGGTGGACAACCATCGCACCAATTTGATGCGGAAGTTGAATCTGCACGACGTGGCAAGCCTCACCCGCTATGCAGTGGAGATTGGCTTGGTTGAGTCCAAGACGACGCTGTAATCGCCTCGCTGAGGCGCCGGTGCAAGAGCCTTTGGATTTCCGGACGGTCGACCAATACCGGGGTGCGATAAATAGAGACGTGGGGAGCACGCCGGATGGCCTGCTCGCAGATCTCCGCGATGTCGCCTCCCTCGCCCGCGTGCCGTCCCGCTTGCAGGAATTGTTGGGCCACGATGATATCCTGCGCCCCCGCGTCGATTGCCTGATTTATTGCGACCGCCAATAAAGGATCGTTAAAGCTGTATTCCGCTCCCTCTCGCTTCTCCATCGAAGCGACGAGCACCTTGACTCCAGCGCCGCACACTAATTTTTCAAGCTCGAGTCCGATTTGGTTTCGAACCGCCGTGACCGCGGGTTTCGGACTGCCATGGTCAGTTGCAATCACCCAGATTTGTTCGGGGGATTGGGAGGTAATTTGCGAGACGGTGGTCTGGACGCGCGCAGCAAGGGCTGAAGCGATAATCGCGGCCGAATCGTCATCCAAGTTGACCAAACAAGCAGCTACCTTGATCTGGAAGGAGGGGTATCGCGACTGGATCGAATTTAATCGTTCCGGGAGATAGTCGGTCAGGGCGCCACTGGGTCCAAAGAACAGCGGCAGTAGAACCGCGCGAGATCCGCCAGTCTCGGCAAACTTCATCAAAGCAGGTTCGAGTAATTCTGCCCCCTGCCCCCCCAATTTTTCCGCAGCGACATTTGCTGAATGCAACAGAGACACAGGCACGACGGTCATCCCAACTTCGGCGGAAAGTCGGCGGGCGAGTGCCCGCAAACTCAGCGTCGTGTCGGGTCGAAACGAGCCATTGTCGAAAAGAAAACAGGTGATTTGGTCCAATCGAGACACAGAGTCGTTAAATATCTTGCTCAGCCAAAAGTCATCACTGATAAGGTCAAAACACCGCTTTTTACGTCCCATGAGTCAACTTTCCAAGAAATTCGCCATTCTCATTTCCATCGCTGTAATCGGACTGACCGGTTGCACCAAGAAACCTATCCGTCCCGACCCTGGTTCGACCGTGATGGGCCAAGAAGGAGCCAATGGAGGTTATGGTTCGTCGACCCTTAATCCCAACGATCTGGGTAACTTCAACCCTGACCAGATCGCCGATAGCGATTCCACTCTCATGGGACGAGGCTCCAATTATTACGAGGATGACCAAATGATCCGTGGTCTACTCGAACCCGTTTATTTTGATTTCGATAAGTCCGGTATCAAAGCCAGCGAACGCATCAAGTTGGAAGCAGCCATGATCTACCTGAGCGAAAATCCTCAGTATCGCCTCATGCTCGAGGGGCATTGCGACTGGCGTGGCACCGCCGAATATAACCTTGGGTTGGGTGACCGTCGGGCCAATTCAGCACGCCAGTTCCTCGAAACTGCCGGAACTGCTTCCAACCGTCTCGAAGTGCGGCCAAGGG
>CAXBOL010000852.1:0-2579 GCA_963977295.1 uncultured Opitutaceae bacterium | reverse complement strand
GCCCTCATCGCACCCGCGACTCTCGCCTTCGGCCTCAGCGCCGCGGTCGTCTCCGCCGCCGCTACCGGGATCGCACTCAGCTCCATCGCAGTAAGCGACTACGGCAAAAAAACCTGCACCTACCGCGAAGTGACCGTCGCCCGCGCCGAACGCCACCCCCTCGCCGCGTAAGTATGTATCCTCATACTTCCTACGCTTAACCACCCGCGTCTCACACGACGCGGGTTTTTTTGTGCCCACGGCCGGTGACCCCCAGCTCTCCACTTTTACCATCTCTCGTCCTTCGTATAATTCTTCATTCTACATTCACAATTCTTCATTAGGCACGCGCCTGTTCCGCTCCGTCTGCGCGCGCACGGCCCAACGCAGTTTAGCTGAGGTCGAGCGCGGATTAGCGTAACGCTCCGCAGCTGAGGCCCGAATAACTTCCTCCGCGATGGAGCCATAAACTCCGGCCGCAAACCCGGCCGCAAACGCCTTTTTACCCCGCCGGTCCTCACCGGAATGAAACGTCAGCACCGCCGCCCGACCTCCGGGATTTAGACACGCTGGCAAGGTGCGCAGAAAGGAATCAAGGGCGCCAAACTCGTCGTTCACCGCAATGCGAAGCGCTTGAAACACGCGCCGCACCGATTGAGTTCGTTCCTCCGCTGCCATCTCCTGGATTCCCTCATGAATCGCCTCCACCAATTCCGTGGTTTGAGCAAAAACGCGTCCGGCCAACACCAACGCCAATCTGGCCGCATGCGGTTCATCAGCATTATCGACTAATACTTTGGTCAGAACCTTGACCGAGGTTTTCTCCAGCCACACTGACGCCGAACGGCCGTGACGCGGATTCATCCGCATGTCCAAGGGACCGTCGAGTTTCACGGAAAATCCCCGTGCGGGGTCATCGATCTGCATTGAGGATACGCCGAGATCGACCAAGACCATATCCACCCCGCTCAATCCCGCTTTGGCCAACACTTGCGGCAATCCCGCGAAGTTTCCGACATGGGCTGAAAACGCTTCCGGTCCATAATGAAGTGCCCGTAACCGCGCCTCCGTTTTGGGTAACTCTATCGGGTCTGCATCGAGTCCCAGCAACCGCCCCCCAGGCAAAATTCTGGCCAAGATCTCCTGAGAGTGCCCCCCGTATCCAAGCGTGCCATCGACGGCCGATTCCCCCGCCTTGGGATCAAGAACGGCCATAATTTCGGCGACCATAATAGGACGATGCGTGCCGGCCACGGTCTTACCGGAGGCCAACACTTTGGCGACCGTCTCAGCGTGGTGCATCGGATCATGCTCCTTGTATTTATCCTCAAATCGGCGCGGGTTCTTCCCGGCGTAACGCACCCGCCGACGATGTGAAGATGCGGCATCATGCGCCGAAGAATCCGACGGCGGCTCAGGGGTCATGTCCCGGGATACGTGCGGGTCTCCCCCAGCGCGACTCATTCTTTTCTTTATCGTGCACGTTTCCGAAAAAGCCGTCGCCCGCCCCCGGTCGGCTAAGCGGGCGCGAAGACTCGAAACTCGGTGATCGGACCGTTCTGTCGGTGCAGACTCGAAGACTCAACGCCCCCCTAAGACGATAGAGATTCGGCTTTCGATCACGCCCCGAACTCAGCGCTGAGCATCGTCAAAAGATAGCGCCATTTCCCCCTTCCCTCCGCCGCCCCAACTCGTTCTTTTTCCGCCCATGGGGAAAAAAGTCCTACATTGGATCTATGCTTGTGCGATGATCACCGGTCTCTCGCTGGCGACCGGCGCTCGGGCCGAGACGGTTCCGTATTTGCCGACCGACCTCAACATGTGGGCCGATGGCGGCTACACGAACTACACGATCGGCCAATACAACGTCGCCCTAGGCAAAAAGTTCTACCAATTGCGCTTCACTATCGATGTCAGCGAGCTGCCGGAATCACCCTCTGGTTTCAACGCGTTCACAGCTTCATTGGACACCCCGATCTTTCACGCGATACGCCTTTACCGTCAGAATGGGGCTCTCGTGTTGAGGGTCGATGCGCCGAGTCAAATCGGCGGTTCCCTTGTCTCCTCCGTCTACTCAGGCCTAACTTTCGGGGACGTGTTCGACGTGCGTATCGACGTTGAGATTGATCAACAATCCTGGAAAATTTGGATCAATGAGAACCAGATGCATGCTGGCGGTTTCTTCTCCACCAGCGGCGACGTGCAATCCCTGCGCCTCATCGTCGGCAACTACGGCTCGCCCAGCGAGAAAAACGCCATCAGGGCCAAGCTCTCCAATGTCATCATGCACACCGTCGCGGTCCCGCCCAGTGGAGGAGACAGCATCACCCCGGATCAACCTTTCGTCTGGATCGGTGCCTCGACGCGACTGAAACCTCGGGCGGAGGTGTTCGGTGAAGAAATCAGCTACCAGTGGTTCTTGCACGGCAAACCAATTCCCGGGGCCACCCAGCCCGAGCTCGAGATCGAGCGGATGACGATGGCCAACGACGGAATCTACGCACTGGAAATTTCAAACCCCGCCAAAACGCTGCGCTTCGAAACCCGCCTGTGGGCGTTGGAGCAGACCCGCCCTCGCAACCTCTCCACGCGAGCCACCA
>CAXBOL010000851.1:0-2582 GCA_963977295.1 uncultured Opitutaceae bacterium | reverse complement strand
CCGCCATATCCGCCGCTGCCCATCATGCGTAATGAGGACGTTGTGGCCCCGGAGGTCGATCAGGACAACCTCACCGCCCAACTCACGGCGGAGGCCCTTAAATTCATCGAAACCCATCGCGAATCCCCTTTCTTCCTCTACCTGGCTCACCCCATGCCTCACGTCCCGATTGGAGCGACGGAGAACTTTCGCGGTAAATCAGCCAATGGAATTTACGGCGATGCCGTGGAGGAGCTGGATTGGTCAACCGGCCAAATCATGGCTGCCCTCGACGAGCACCGAATCGCGGACAATACACTGGTGATTTTCACCTCTGACAACGGCGCCGATCCACGGCATCCGACGAGCAACCTACCGCTCCGTGGCTTTAAGGGATCAACCCTCGAAGGCGGGATGCGGGTGCCGTTCATCGCTCGTTGGCCAGCGCAAATTCCGGCCGGACTGCGTTCATCTGCACTGACGACTTCGATGGATTTTTTGCCCACTTTTGCCGCCATGGCCCACGCGACTACGCCGGAGGATCGGAAGATCGATGGCCACGACATCAGCGACATCCTGTTCGGTAAACCGGAAGCCACCTCCTCCTACGAGGCCTTTTATTACTACTATATCGATCAACTTCAGGCCGTGCGTTCCGGACCATGGAAGTTACACTTGGCTCGGAGTGGAAATCAACGACGACGGGAGCCTGATCACATCGACGCCAAACTGTTCAACCTGGAAACCGACGTCGCGGAACAATTCAACGCGATCGACGCTCATGCGGAGGTCGTCGCTCGTCTGGAAGCCCTCGCGGCCACGATTCGCCAAGACATCGGCGACCGCAATATTGCTGGCGCCAACCAGCGCCCCGCCGGGCACGTTTCGAATCCGGCGCCGCTCGTAAAACCAACCTCATCCTTAGGGGCTCACCCGTGAGCGGAAAAGCGCGTCTTTAGGGCAGCTTTTCCTCGATCATCATAAACGCTGAACTGGTCATCAATCCCCGGTCATCCGTAGCGGAAAAAAAGAACGCCACCGCGCCGACCGGAATCTCGGTGCGGAGTTGATCGCCAAAAATCTCCGCCGGCTTACTTTCCCACTTTCGTTTGGGCCAAGGACCCGTCTCTGTCGTGTAGAGTAAATTCGCCCCTGACAAAGATCGCGCCGTCGTAACCCCCACCGCAGCCATGCTCCCTTGCCGCCGCAGTTGACCGAACGCCACCAGCGGATCGCTCCCTTTGACCACACTGTCCGCGAAAGCGTAGATTTCCTCCGGTTTCCATCCCGGTCCATGACCATGCGGCATCTCCAAGGCAAAACGCAGCGTCGCCGCACCCGCTACGGCCTGCGCGGAGGCCTGCGTCGACGGCATCGGAAAATGCATGTCGTTGGTGCCGTTCACCCACAGCGTCGGGGACGTGACGTTGGTAAAATAAGCTGATCCATCGTAGTTTTCCCAAACCACTTCCGAGTGTCGACCGGGCTGAATCGTCTCACCCTGATGCCCATCGGAATCAGGTAAATAGCCACAGCCGTAGACGGGAATCGCGAACTTAAAGCGATTATCCAGCCCCATGACGGTGCTCGTCAACGTGCCTCCCCAACTGATGCCGGTGATCCCCGTTTTGGCCGCGTTTACCTCCAGAAAAGAACGAATCAACGAGTGGGCCAATACCACCTGTGCCACCGCATGGTAATACCATTGTTCCTCAATCGGCTCCGCAAAATCGTTAAACACTCCCACTCGCTCCGGCCCGGGATGCGCTGTCGGGATCCGCGGAGACTTGGGATCCGCGGGATTTTCTCTCACGGGCAGATGTCCTTCCAGATCCATGCTGATGGCGGCGTAACCCTGCTGATTCCAACGCCGCACCCACTCCGCAAATGCGGTTCCGCCGCCCCCGTGCACACACACGACCGCCGGCCAACCCCCCGCTGGAGCCGGCCCTGCCGGCACTCCGTAATAAGCAAATACCTGCACCTTCTCCCCCTTGAAGGAGAGTGAGTCATAGTGTAGCTCCTGCAGATCAGGCTCATCAGCGGACGACGAATAGCCCCAAGACGGCGTCGCATAGAGTGTGTCCAAATTCCAGGGGCATCGGATTCCAGCCGCTGGGAGCGACAGGCTCATCGTGCCCCCGCCGATTAACGCGGCGACGACTGCTTTCCATCTGTTCCTTAAAGGGGTTTTAGCTCTCATTGATGGGGGGGTAAGAGGGCACGAATCCGGGCATTCTGACTGATCGCCGCGACAACTTTGGTGAATCCATCATTTAACTACGGTTTCAAAGTATGCGCCGAGGGGACAGCAGTTTTGGGCGGGTGAAAGTTGATCGAATTGCGGCTAATTTACCGGCGTAAAACTCACCCACTGCAAACTGGATTTTTTCGCGTCGCCCTCGACTAAGGTAACCTCGACGGAATGCTTGCCCGGTGTCTTGAACTCGATCAATCCCATCGGATATTCGGAGTAAAGTGCGGAGGAATTCTGCTGATTCTGCACCACCGATCCTTCTTCGGTTGAGATGCGCCAAACCAAACGCCCCTGCCCGCTGTAATTCAAGTCAAGATAGTAGAAGCCGGGCTCCAACACATTGACC
>CAXBOL010000850.1:0-2583 GCA_963977295.1 uncultured Opitutaceae bacterium | reverse complement strand
ATCGGCGTCCGCCGTCAACTCTTGCCGCAACACCTCGGCAGCACCGGACGACGGTGCACAGCCGAAAACTCGCCCGCCTCCCTGTTCGATACCGGCAACGATTGCCCTGAGGCTGGTGGTCTTTCCCGTGCCCGCATCTCCCTGCAAGATCAGGACCCTCTCCCGCGCCTCAACCACTCCAGTCACTGCGGCGAATTGATCCTGCCCCAAACCATCCATAGCAGGAACTTCTCCCCAGGTGCCTCCGGACGGGGCCGCCGATCGCGCCCAGCCCAAAAATTCCTCTTCGGCCAATAGACCCGCTTTTGATCCTACTTTCGATCCATTCCGCACCAAGTCGCCGGATCGAATTCGATCCGAAACCGCCTTCTTGATACCCTCCAGCGAAACCCGCCCCCTTCCGGCGATAAGGCACTCTTTAAGGAGGACGTTTTCTTGGACCACCGAACTACGCTCAAAAACGTGCGCTTCGGCCGATAGTATCACGTCCCTTGCCGACATTCGATTCATCTGACCCCTGCTTGCCTGAGTTGAATCGATTACTGCGTGTAGGTCCCGCAACTCATTTCCGGCCTCCACAATCCAGCCAGCTCGGAGGTCTCCGGGATCTACATGCCTTTTCTCCGCTCGGGACTCGCCTGCAATGGAAAGCAAGGCGTCTTGAGACTTCACGCCCAGGATCATCGACCGCTTCAAAATATCCCTCCGCCGCTTACTGAATCGGTTTCTCAGCTCAGCTGACACTCCGACAACGTTGAAACCCATGCTGCGGGCAGACTCCAATTGGTAGCCGCCCTCCATCATTAATCCGGCCAGTTTGTTGTAACACACTTCACGCAGGTAACCTTGGTTCCGAAAAAACGCGGAAGGCTGGACGCCTTTCCACCGGTTCTCCACCGGATCAAAGGTCACGTTCATGATGCACAAATGAGTGTGCAATTGAGGATCCAAAGCCCGACTCGAATCATGATTCACCACGGCGGCGATCATGTTGCCGGTCACGCGATCTTCGCTCACGCCGCCTTTCCTGATCCGAGTGGATGTGAGTCCGTCCAGCTCGGCCAAGGTCTCTCTCACCGCATCTTGCCACCATCTTTCAATGCGTCGATCCTGTCCCACGAGGAATAGCAACGAAACGTCCTTGGGCGGTGAAATCTGGCCGAAGTAACACACTCTCCGATGCACGCCCTTGTTCCGAACCATGAGCGATTCTCCCGAGATCGGATGCATGCCATGGCATAGTTTTTCGAAATCCTGCAACCGACACACTCCGTCTAGGCCAAGCCGTTTAGCACCTTCTCCATACCAGGTCATATCAACCTGATTCTCTTCCGTGAGGTAATCCCCCACCTGCATGTGTTCGCGGAAATACTCCACGGCACCACGAACTAACAAACAGGGTTTATCGAATCTGATCACAGAATCTAAATACGCATAATCCCATAGGTTTTACCAGTCTGAATTAAACCTCACTTCAAGATCGACTACCTTGAAGCGCAGAAATGAAGGCACTTCACACCAATTCTCATGACTCTCTTGCCTCAAACGTCCGAGGCAATGGAAGCATCCGCCTTTTACCATTTACTTATACCAGCAGGAACACGCCACCCCTAACGTTGTTAGGACATTTCACTATTCCACCACTACTCCACCACTACCTCACTACTCCCTCACTACTCGACTATCACTCCCTCGCCACCACTCGGCCACCATCACACCGCCACTTAAACCCATAAGTTTTATGATTTACATAAACCCATAAATTTAACACTATGCGGCTAAATGGCCTCTTCCGAACTTCACGCGCAACTTCTTCAAGATGCCCGGCGCTATGACCCGACGGCCAACACCCGCGGAATCCTGGGACCCTATCGAGATGTCCTCCTTATCCAGCGGGCCAAATACATGAGCTACGAGCAAATCGCCGCGACCTTCACTCGGCACGGTTTTAAGGTCTCGTCAGCCGCCGTAGGGGTCTATTGCCGCAAAGAGTTCTCTCGGTCTGAAATCGAGCGAACCCGACAATCCATTCGTGCCCCCCTCCCCTCGCCAACGGGAACACCCGTGCAGGAACCTCCGGCAACTGGCGCTCCAACTTTTGGGGTTTCCGCGCCTGGACCGTCTCCGCTCGGCGCAAACAAACGCGGACCCAAAATCGCCCGCGACAACTACTGACCCGACACCACATCATGATGAATTCCGCGAAACGCATCTTCCTATTTCCCCAAGACAAAGGAGGCATTGGTAAAAGCTTCGTCGCCACGTTGCTCTACGACTTCCTGGTCGAAGAAAACTTAGCGGTAAAAGCCTTCGATCTTGATCACGCCAACTCGACCTTTAACCGCCTCGTGCCCGAAGCCGAATTCATCGATACCGACGTGGATGTCGACAAACTCGGCGTGCTCGATCGCATCATCCACGCCTTGCCAGAAGCCGATGCTGTGTTGGTCGACAATCGCGCCACTGGAGGCAGCAAGGTCTTGGCCTACCTGAACGAAGCGCAACTCCCCCAACTTCAAAACGAACTCAATTGCGCCCTCGTGTTCGTGTTGATCGCCACCGACGACAAAGACGCCAACTCAC
>CAXBOL010000849.1:0-2590 GCA_963977295.1 uncultured Opitutaceae bacterium | reverse complement strand
GTCCGTTAGCTACTTATTAGGTAATCGATACTCGTAACAGACTATCTGCTAGGGTATTACACCGGTTTAACGCGGCGATAGCCGGCTCGTTTCGCTCGCCAAAGGGCAACGCGTTTCCAGAGGCCAAACATGAGTTGCCACTTCCATTTTGCCAGTAGGTGCGGGGCAAAGTGTTTCAGGTAAACATCGCGATTCGCGTCGAAAATTGCGGTCGACATGCGGTCGAAATCACGGGCGACACTTTGCCCCTTTAAATGCACGATCGAGTGGCGTCCGTCATAAACGATTTGATACCCCGCCTTCGCCACCCGCGCGCATAGGTCGAGATCATCACCATACATGAAAAATTTTTCGTCGAACACGCCCTGTGGCGAGGGTTCGGCGATGGCTTCAAAAACCCCCCGGCGTCCCAACATAAACGCGCCGTTGATCGCTCCGACCGGATACGTTTCCTCGTCCGGAAGATAGGTGAGATTGTATCCCGCGAACCACTTCGACCTCGGATAGCGCGCGGCCAATCCGCTGGCGCGACAAAATCCATCCCAAGCCGTTGGCAACGAGCGACGACAGGCCAAATCCATGGTGCCGTCCGCCTGCATCAAGCGAGGAGAAATCATGCCAATGCTCTCATCCGCCCAAACTCGTTCCACCAAGTGCGCCAACGCCTCGGCATTGCACACCGTGTCTGGATTGAGAAAAAGCACCGTCTCGCCCACCGTGTTGGCGAATCCCAGATTGTTGCCGACGCCAAACCCCACGTTGTCCGGTGGCACGATTACCAGCGTATTGGGAAAGGCCATGCGCACAAAGTCGCTGGTGCCGTCCCCGGGGAAATTGTCCACCACGACCGACTCGACGGCACGGCCACCAATTTTCTCGGGCAGCGACTCCAAACATGCGCCGATCTCAGGTCGCGATTTGTAGGCCACGATGATGACAGTGAGAATGGGCAACGGGTTTGGCATGGACAGCCCCCACGTTGCGGGTTCAGTCCCAAGATGCAATGCCTGCTCCCGCTCCGCTAATCAGTATCGTCGTGGTCTGCCGCAACCCGGGGGATCAACTGGCAACCGCATTGGAGAGCGTGTGGTCCCAGTCGATCCGCGATCAGTTGGAGCTTATCGTAGTCGACGGCGCTTCCACCGATTATACCCCTCGTTGGCTTGAACTCAATCAGTCCCGGATCGAGCACTGGTCGAGCAAACCGGACACCGGCATCTATGATGCGATGAATCTAGGTGTCGCCCAAGCGACCGGCCAATGGATCTATTTTTTAGGAGCCGACGATCACCTCGCCACCCCTTCAGTCTTAGCGGGAATCTCCCCTCAGCTCGAATCTACCGGCGATTCGATTGCCGCCGGAACTGCTCGATTCAGCGATGGCCGGACCTATGCCTTTCGCGGTGCCCACGGGACCATTCGCCGCAACTTTCTTCATCATCAAGCCACGTTTTACCGACGGACAGTTTTTGACCAATGTGGAGAATTTGATACCACATTGCGCTTACAGGCGGACTATGAATTTAATCTTCGTCTGCTGCACTCCGGTCAGACCATCACCACGCTCCCTTCTCTGATCGCACATTGCGCCAGTGGCGGTCTCAGCGATGCCGGCCACTGGCTCAACTACCGGGAGGAAATTTCGGTGCGCCATCGGCATTTCAATTTCTTGTCCTGCCTGCCGTGGGATGCCATCACCTTGATCCGTTACGGTCGCAAAAAGATCGTCCGCAGCCGCGCTACAAATTTGCCGGCGTAGCGACCCAGTCCCATCCGACCTGAGATCCAAGTATCTCCCCACCGCAACCAATCTCCCCCAAACAACAGTCGCAAGGGCAGCCCCTGCCATCCGCGTCGATTGAGCCGCAACCCGCGACGGTTAAAATCAACCGCGGGATCAACGCCACGAAGCGCTTCCCTGGCTTCCTCCAACGCAGACCCATACGGCCCGTAAATAACCTGACGCATCGACCACGGCATCACGCCGTATTCAATCTGTCCCGACTGCCACCACCACGTGCCCCAGATCGGCTTCAACCGTGCGAAATGAAACAACACCAAAGGCTCGTCATCCCAGATCGAAGTCTGGGTTCCTTCAGTGTGCACCCGATGATTCGTCCAATTCCACGGTGCCGCATTGACGCCCGGATGTTCGCAAACCCAGACCGCCGCGCCCCATGTCTCCGGCCACGCTTCGAGATATTTTTGGTCCGCATATTTCCCGTCTTCCAACCGATCGTAACACCAATCCAAACACGCTTCGCGCCAACGCTCCAAACAGGCCAAGGCCACTTCGTCGCGACGAAAGGACAAGATTCCGACATTAAATTGGCCATGTTTCTGAAACCTCGCCAATTCTCCCCCGAAGCGGTGGGCCGTGATCAGAACGCTCGCCTTCCTCGAGTCCATCTCGGCCCAAATCGGGCCCAACGATCCAAAACAAAAAAGATCCGCATCCAGATAGGTGATTTGCGAAACTTCCGGTCTGCGTTTCAGAAGGTAGCGAGGCCAACAAGGCGACAGCGTAAAGTAATATTCCACCCGACTGCGACTAAGCTTCACTGAAGCCAGTTCGGGATCCCCACGCTCC
>CAXBOL010000848.1:0-2596 GCA_963977295.1 uncultured Opitutaceae bacterium | reverse complement strand
ATTTGCAATGCCTTTTGTCGGCAGGAACCACGGTGCGAGTGTTGTCCAACGCGATTGATCCGGAGGAGTGGAGTCCCGGGCCCGAAATCTCCGGCGGTGAACTGATTGTAGCTGCGGTAACGCGGTTGGCGCCGCGCAAGCGGGTGGATCGGTTGCTGCGTATTGCGCGCCAAGTGAAGGAACGTGGTTTTGATGGGGAGCGGGTTCGTTTTCAGATCGCGGGCGACGGCCCTCAGGCGAAGAAACTGCAAGACCAAGCCCGAGCGATGGGACTAGCGGACACGGTGCAGTTCTTGGGCAATTTGGATCACGCGGGGATCCGAGCGCTGTTCGCTCGGAGCGGTCTTTTTGTGCTCCCGTCGGAGCTCGAGTCGTTTGGATTGGCAGCCTTGGAGGCGCGGGCGACGGGGCTGCCGGTGTTGGCGATGGCGTCGAGCGGGGTCAGCGGATGGCTGAAGTCCGGGGTGGAGGGGTTGTTGGCAAGCGACGAAGCCCAACTGACCGAACAGGTGATGCAAGTGATCACCGATAACGCGCTGAGAGACGCCCTCGCAACACACAACCGGATAACGCCGGTAGGGTATACTTGGACAAATGCGTTGCGGGAATACGAAGCGATCTACGCGGAAGCAAAACGCAAAGCAGAGTAGCGGGCCGAGGCCTCACCAGTCGGACTCAAAGTGGGCGATCACCTGGTTGTTGTTGTCCGGTAGTCGATTTTCGTTCCGGTCCAAGCTCAAAGAAAAGAGGGTGGTGAGGGTGGTGAGGAATACGGGGACTCGGCTTGCCTGGGCCACAACAAAGCGGGGGATTTGGTTTCTGGCCAAGTGGCCGTTGATCCAAATGTCATCGACGAAGAAGGCTGCCTTCGGGGCGGATGCGTAGTCCAGCAAGGCGTCATTGAAGAACGCCGGTTTGACCAGGATGCCTCCGCAGCCCAGCACGAAATCGACGGCGCGGTCTTCCGCGATCCGGTTGCCTTTGATGCCGCCACCGTAGTCCCAGCGCCGCTCTGGAGACAGGTTGCAGCCACACAAACCCAAGGCGGCGTGTGGGTGCTGCAGACTCCCCTTGACCATCGTTTCGATGAAGGTGGGGGGGTAGATATTATCATCATCCACCGCAATAATGATGGAGTCGGGCTGCCCGGCCTCGCTTTGCAGCGTGGGAATGAGCTTGGTGATCGGTCCCCAGTCTTTCTCGGTCCCAATTATATTGAGGCCAGGAAACTGCTTTATCTTCTCCGGAATCTCGTAGGCTTTTTTTTCCCGCGTGGAGAAGCGAGGCACCACCAGATTTATCTGGGTCGATTTCATTGACTGATCCGTTAGCGATCGCAACGTCGGTAGCAGTTTGTTTATCCGATTGGGAATCGTGCTCAGGGAAATCACCACGCGTTGCGGTGGATCGATATGCCTCGCTCTTACCGAAAAACGATCAGGTAAAATATGGAGCAGGATATATCTGATACTGTAGGTGATAAAATCAATGACCATCAACACTGTTCCCGAGATTGGAGATTGGATTAGGCTGAATATAAATGAAAAACGAATCCGCTAGTCGGCCCAAAAAGATATTTTTCATCGGGTTTCACAAGACGGGGACCGGCTATTACAATAAACTCTTTAAGAATTTGGGTTTTATCACTTTGCATCATTGGACCTGGACGCGAGGTAATTCACGGGTTCTGGGGCGACATGATGTATTTTTGGATGGCTGCCTGCATCGATATAAAACCCTCTATCGGAAATATCCGGACGCTTTTTATATACTAAATACGCGAGAGCTTAAGGATTGGTTGGTGAGTCGAATGAAGTGGAACCAGGAGCGTTACGGTCATTTTCCCCAGTGGTGCCTCCGCCTAATGAATGGGTATCACCGCTATAGTTGGGGAAATGATTGTTATTTCAACCTTGAGCTAGTGAAGGAGTGGATTCTGGAGCGCCAAAAGTATCATGAGGAGGTCAAGGCCTTTTTTGAGCGCAAACAAAAGCCGTTGCTCGTGCTCGATATTGGGGACGAGGAAAAATTGGTAAAATTATGGAATTATCTGGAGCTTCCGGAGGCGCGGTTGTCGGAGTTTCAGTCGGGAAAAAAGGAGAACGAGTCCGCCATCGATCCGGCTCGAATCGACCAGTATGAGCAGCTGGCTTTGCAAGCAATGCGTGAGTTGAACCTGCCGGTCTCCAGGGTTGGCGACGCTTAGTGGTTACAAAAGAAACCCCGCTCCTCCCGCATGAGATCTCCTCACTGGCTGCACCGGCTCACCGAACTCGGCCCTCCGCTGGCCAAGCGGGTGTTTGGCCCGCTCATGCGTTTCGGGGGCGCCCATACGGTAGGAGATCCTGAGGCCCCTCCGACTTTGTTCGTGCACGTCCCACGCACCGCCGGTGACGCGATCCGCGCCGCGGTGTTTCCGCATCTGACGTGGCAACGCAGCGATATTCGCAGACCAGTCCAGTGCCTCGACGACGCTGAGATAGAAGCGCTGCGCCAACATCGGGTTGCCAAGGGTTTTGTCTCCCATGTCGATATCGCCAAGCTCGGCGACGACGTGCGCTTGGTGACCTTCCTTCGCGATCCGCTCGAACGCGTG
>CAXBOL010000847.1:0-2607 GCA_963977295.1 uncultured Opitutaceae bacterium | reverse complement strand
CGGCAACGATACGTTCGAGGAGTTTGGTGTTGGTGTCGGCCGACATGGCAGAGTCGCCATCGCCGCGCATGCCGAGGGAGTAGATCGATTCGTAGGGTTTGGCGCGTTTGACGCCACCTCGCCAGAATTCGCGAAGAGCCGCGCCGTTTTTGGTGTAATCCCAGGGCCCTCGCGGTTCCCGACTCCATTCGTCGTGAGCCCGCATCAGCGGTTCGTGATGCGTGGTGCCGACCACGATCCCGTATTCGTCGGCGAGTTTTGGGTTGAGCGGATCGTCGGCGGAGAAAGCCCGAGGCTGCCACATGGCTGGCCAGATGTAGTTGGCGCGGAGACGGAGCAGTAGCTCGAACACGTGGGTGTAAAAGGTGTGATCAAACGCCCCGAATTTCTCGTGCACCCAGCCGGTCAGGGCGGGCGCCTCGTCATTGAGGAATATACCGCGATACTGGACGCCCGGGCCCGTGTCGGTGATGCCGGGCGCGGCATCGATGTAGAGTTCGGTGGACTTCTTCACGGGCACATCCGCCCACCAATACCAAGGTGAGACGCCGATTTGCTCCGAGAGTTCGTAGACCCCGTAGATCGTGCCGCGCATGTCTGAACCGACGACGACGAGATCCGGGCCCACTTGGCTGATGATAAACGCCTCCCAACGACCCTCGATTGCCGAAACGTCGAGTTGCTGGAACGCGACGAGGTCGTCGATCACCTTGCTCTGCCCGAGGGTGCCGATCACGACCCGGCGGCCTGCCGTCGGCAGGTTGGGGGAAACCGCGGGAGCGATTCCGGTGACCCGTTGCACATCGGCCCGAAGATTGGTGACCGCGTGATGCACGCCGCGATGATCTCGCGCATCAACCACGAGCGTGGCGGCGTTGCGTTTCGCGACCAAGGGGAAGGTTTCGGAACCGCCGACCGCGCTCACCATCGAGTCGTGATTGAGCGCGGACGCGATCGAGGTAAACGCCAGGGCAATTAGAAAACCGAGCAGGATAGGCGACTTGGATTGGGACATGGCAGATTCCGGAGGGATGCAGACGGGGGTGAGGGGACACTTCACCGCACGAACCCCACAGAGTCAAAATGCCGTCTTAGTCTAATAATCGCCTCCGCGCAGCGGGCTTCAGTCGATTGGCGCTTGCAAGGTGGGTCGTGTGCGCATGCGTTTCGCAGTCCACCATGGACACGTTCATCTACGGCATCGACTTCGGCACCAGCAATTCGGCGGTCACCATCTGGAACGCCACCACGCGCAAATTGGTCCGGGATCCCCGCATTGCCGGGGTTGACGCCTCGTTCCTCTACTTCCCTTACACGACACGACGAATCAATCCCGTCATCGGGAATGCCGCGCGCGAGCGCTATGTTGAGGACGAGATGCGCGGACGGTTTTTTCAGGCGATTAAAACGATTCTGCCTAACACGTCGTTCGTTCAGACCATCGTGAATAACCAGTCCTACGAGATCGAGGACCTGATTGCGATATTCCTCAATCATCTCAAAGCGCGGGCCGATGCGGTGACCCAGCAGAACGTCAAACGCGTCATTCTCGGGCGTCCGGCCGTATTTTCGACCAATGCCGCTGAGGACGAGCTCGCCGAAGATCGGCTGCGCAAGGCGGCTCAGATGGCGGGATTCACTGAAATCCATTTTCAATATGAACCCATTGCGGCGGCATTTGCCTACGAATCCCGCATCACGAGCCCGGAGCGCGTGCTGGTCGGCGACTGCGGCGGCGGCACCTCCGACTTCACGGTCGTGCAACTCGACCCCCAACGCCAAGGGCTGACCGATCGTATGCGCGACATCCTCGCCACGGGAGGCATCACCGTTGCGGGCAATAAATACGACGCCGCGACCATGTGGGACAAAGTCACGCCCTGCTTCGGTCGCGGAGCCACCTACGACAGTTGGGGCAAGAAAATCGAGGTGCCAGACTCACTCTACCGCACGATCTGTCAGTGGGACCAAATCGTGTTTCTGCGCGAGGCAAAGAAAATGGATTTTCTGTGGCGGCTCACCGGCCTGTCGAGCGATCCGGAAGCCTTTGAGCGTTTCCGGGCGCTGATTAAAGAAAACCAAGGCTTCGCCCTCTTTCAGGTCATCGAAGCGGCTAAGATCGCACTCACTTCGGAAACCACCACGCCCCTGACGTTCAGTCACCCGAAAATCCCGATCAAACTGGAAGTGACACGGCCCGAATTTGACCACTACACGGCAAACCTCACTGGCCAGATCGCGGGTTATCTCGACCACTTCCTGGCCGAGGCCAATTTAACGCCGGCGGACATTGAAACCGTATTCTTGACCGGTGGCACGTCGCTTATTCGCAGCCTGCGACAAGAGTTCGTGAATCGCTTTGGGCAGGACAAAATCCGTGACGGTGACGAGTTTACCAGTGTGGCTGATGGTCTGGCGCTGAGTGCTCCGCTATTCTTCCCGCAGCTGCACCCGTAATGCGATCAGGCCGAAGCTATCAGATCTTGCAGGAAACCAGGACGCGGAATGCCGGGCCCTAACGGCGAAGAACCTTGGAACGGAGCAGCACCGGAAGTTTTTAACCACGAATGAACACGAATGGCTTCGCTAACGCTGCGCCTGGGAACG
>CAXBOL010000846.1:0-2613 GCA_963977295.1 uncultured Opitutaceae bacterium | reverse complement strand
ATCGCAGTCGGGATTTTTTGTGAACTTTGGGTGGACGTGATGTTCGAGAATGGCCGAATCGGATTCAGTCAGGTAAGCAGGGATATTTACTACTGAAGATGGTGATTTTCGCCATTCATGGCCTGGGAATAAGACAAAACTTGAGTAGGCAGGACTATTCTTAGGTGAAGTTTTAGAGTGAAACATTCCATTTCTGTTAGGATTGAGAGTGAATTATTCGATGATTCGTCAAAACATAAGATTTGTCCTGCTCATATCAGTTTAACCGTCTGTTTGGCGTTCGCTTCGGAACCGGTTTCACCTCCGATTAGATGGAACGACGCGGAGTCCGCGTTGGACTCCCAAACCCTATTAGACCCTACAACACCCCGTTTGTATTTTCGCATCTCGACCGAGTTTGCGTGAGGACAAACGAACTGAAAAACTAACGAACATGAGAACCCGATTAAACTCCAAGATCGCGCTGGGGCTGGCCTTCACGCTGGCCGCAGGCGCTCCAGGCTTCGCCCAACGAGCGAGCGATGGAAACACTGCTGCGGAAGGCGAAGTCGTCATGATGCAGGCCTTCGAGGTCACTGGCGGATTTGCCGGCAGTCTGGCGGCGGCAGCCGAAGTAAAGTTGAACCAGAAAGTCATCACGGAAATGATCTCCGCCGAAGATATCGGCAAACTGCCCGATATTTCGATCGCCGACGCCCTGACCCGCCTCACTGGTCTCACCACCCAACGCACCAATGGCCGCAGCCAGGCGATCAGCATTCGTGGATTATCGGGCGATTTCAGCACCGGTCTGCTCAACGGCCGCGAGCAAGTTTCGACTGGCCTCAACCGCGCCATTGAATTCGACCAATACCCGGCTGACTTGTTGAACTCCGTCGTCCCCGGAGTGAATGCCACCGGTAACCGCTTCAATTTGTCCTACATCGACCAGAACGCGGATGGCACCATCGGTATCGCGGTCGGTTTTTCGCACTCCAGCAAACCCTTCGCCGGTGAACAGTTCCAAGCCTGGGGTTACCCGGAGGATGGCGCGGGCAACTACGGTTTGGGCGGCACCAAATCTTACGTGCGCAACAGTGTCCTCGATCGCGACGGCATCATGGGGGTGTTGGAGTTCAAACCGAACGACAACATCCACAGCACCTTCGATATCTTCGTATCCGATTTTCAAGAACGACAACTCCTGCGCGGCATGGAAATTCCCCTAATTTGGAGCGGTGCTCAGCAGCAAGCCGGAGCGACCATCAACGACGGCCTCATCACCAACTCCACCTTTACCAACGTGAACCCCGTCGTGCGCAATGACGTGTTCAACCGCGACGCCGATCCGTTGGCGATCGGATGGAATCTCGAGTTGGGCGGCGAGTCCGAGTGGCCCGTCATCCTCGATGCGAGCTTCTCCCGCGTGAACCGCACCGACCAGAATCTCGAAACCTGGTCCGGCCTCGGTATCCGTGGGGTCGCGACGACCCCCGACACCATGACGGTGCAACTCACCCCCGGCCAAGTGCCGGTCATCACGCCCTCGCTCAACTATGCGGATGGCAGCGTCCTGAAACTCACCGATCCGCAAGGATGGGGACCTGATACGCTGCCGGGCAACGGCATGTATGGTTACCTGAAGTATTTCAAATCCAAGGACGAATTGGGTCAGTTGAAAGTCTCGACCCGGCATGAGATGAACGGCGCCTTCTCGGCCGTTGAATTCGGCGCCAACTACACGGACCGTTACAAGCGTGACGGTGAAGGGCCCTCCGGCTACATCCATTCGCCCACGACCCAAGTGACTTTGCCGTTGCCGCCGAAGATCGGCGAAACCGACATGAGCTTCCTCGGGCTCGGCCAGATTTACGCTTACGATCCACTCGCGGCCTACGACAACGGCGTTTACGGTTTCACAGCCAACACGGACGGTGGCATTGTGGCCAATCGTTTTGAGATCCGCGAAAAGGTCACCCAAGCTTATGCGCAGTTGGAAATTGATCGCAAACTCGGTGACGTGCCCATGACCGGCAACATTGGCGTCCGGTTCATCCGCACCGACCAGTCTTCGGAAGGTCTGTCCGCCAACGGCAACACGCTGAACACCGTTGTCGACGGCGACAAATACGACCAGTTCTCGCCCAGCTTAAACCTCACGTTTGACCTGAGCAACGACACCTACTTGCGCTTCAGCGTGGCTCGGCAAATCGCCCGTCCTCGGATGTATGACATGCGGGCTTCCCGCACCTGGGGCTTTGACGTGACCAAAGCGGACAGCACCGACTTGGGCGAAAGTCCCTGGAGCGGCGGCGGCGGCAACAGCCAGCTGCGTCCTTGGGAGTCCGACTCGATCGACCTCTCGTTGGAAAAATACTTCCGCGACAGCAAAGGTTACGTCGCCGTCGCGGCCTTCGCGAAGGACTTGAAGAATTACATCTACCAACAGAATGACGTCGCCGACTTCTCGGGGTATCCCATCTCGTCGGGCTTAACCCCGGCCCTTGACTCGGGCATTGTCTCCCAGCCGGTCAATGGTGAGGGCGGCAGCATCCGTGGTCTGGAATTTACCCTTTCGCTCGCCAGCGAATTGTTGAACGAAGACATCAAGGGGTTCGGCATGGTGATCGGTGG
>CAXBOL010000845.1:0-2630 GCA_963977295.1 uncultured Opitutaceae bacterium | reverse complement strand
GTTCCATCGCGTAACGGTAGTGGAGCCATCTGTGTTAATCTGTGGTTAAAAAACAGCGTGCTGAGGGCTTCCTTTCCACAATCCAAAACCCGCAACTCCCACTTTAAAATGTCCGAACTCAAAATCATTGGTGAACTCATCAACAACTCTTACGCTCGCGCTCGTCGGGCGTTTACCGACCGCAGTGTCGAAGGCTTTCAAACACTCGCCAAAGGTCAATCCGACCTCGGGGTGGAATACCTCACGCTGAATCTTGACGGCACCCAGCGCATCTCCGTGCGAATGGAAGAAATGCTCGAGCTGCTGCCCGACGTTGTGCGCGGTATCCAAGAAGTCACTTCGACGCCCATCAGCTTCGACAACCCCGCCGTGGCCTATCACCGCGTCGGTCTGGCCAACTACGATCGCAGTAAAAGCGGACGCCCCATTCTCAACTCCCTCGCGGCGTCACGTCGCGAACTCGACGAGATGGTCGACCTCGTCAAATCCTACGACACCAACGTCATTGTTATGGCGTCCGAACACTTCACGCCCGACGGCAGCGCCCAGTGCCTGAACGCCCGTGACTCGCACGCCGCCACCAAACACTTTGTGGACCTGCTCATCAACAAAGCGGACCGCACGCCCGACAACATCATCATCGACGTCGGCCTCGCCCCTGTCGGCGCCGACACCTACGGCCTCATCAACATCGGCCTCGATGCCATGAAACTCATCACCGCCGACCCGGACCTGAAAGGCGTTCACTTCGTGGTGGGCCTCTCTAACTTTGCGTGGGGCACGCCCAAAGGCATCCGCGAACAGCTCGAAAATGCCTACCTCTCCATCGCCTGTGAACTCGGCCTCGACTACGCCCTCGCCAACCCCGAGAAGTCACCCGGCCCGCTGGCCTCCGACGATCCCATCATCGGCGAACTCCGTGCCGCCCTCGAACTCGGTCGCGCCCGCGACGGCGAATCTCAGGAAACCGCCGGCTTCCGCCAAGCCGAAGCCATCATGGGCATCATCTCCGACAACCAACCCAAAGACGACGACGACTGGGATGACTGATTCACCAAAACCACCCCAACGCCGTTTTTAACCACAGATGAACACAGATAAACACGGATTCAGTTCTACCAGATAACTCGAACCACCTAGGTTCCAGTGCGTAACGGTCGTGGCCTGTGCTGCGAAGCCTTGGCGAAGCAGTAAGCCATCCGTCCATTTGTTCTTCAATCGCCCTAAAGGGCACCCATTTCATCACCCCTTCGGGGCACGCTCTATGAGCGCACCATCTCCGCACTCACGCGCTCCGTGTTCTTCAATCGCCCTAAAGGAAACCCATTTCATCACCCCTCCGGGCCGCGATCTCCGATCGCACCATCTCCGCGCTCACGCGCTCCGTGTGGTTCAAAAAACAGCAAGCTGACGGTTTCGTGTGGTTCGTGTGTTTCGTGGTAAAAACCTCCATCTAGTTATGACAAATTTTCGTATTCCCTCTGCCTCCTCCACCCGCCGCGTCTGGCTGCACGTCGGCACGCTCTTTGACGGCGAGACCGTTCATCGTGACGCGCATGTGGTTTACGAGAGTGATCGTATCCATTTCGTCGGCACCGACGGCACACCACCGCCCACCGAGGTTCTCAATTCCGGCCAGACCGTGCCTGACGTCACGGCCCCCGACGCCACCCTGCTGCCCGGCCTGATCGAAGCGCACGCCCACCTGTTCCTCGACGGCGGCCAGCTCGACTTCGAACAACGCGCCGCCTACCTCCTGCAATCGCCCACCGAGCTGCTCGCCGCAGCGCAGCCCCGCCTCGCCAAACTCGTCACCCTCGGTGTCACCGCCGTGCGGGACGCCGGCGACAAGGACGGCGTTGGCCTAGCGCTCGCCCGACAATACAAGTCAGCCCATCGCCCGCTGATGCCCTACCTCGACAGTCCGGGGGCGGCCATTCATCACGCCGGACGCTACGGTAAATTTATGGGCTCTCCCATCGAGGATCATGCCTCCATCGAGGCCTGCGTGGAGTCCCGTATTGCCGAGGGTGTGGACCGAATCAAATTGCTCCCCACCGGCATCATCAACTTCAAGAAAGGCTTGGTCACGGCCGCCCCGCAAATGGACACCGCCGAAGTCACTGCCATTGTGGCCACGGCCAAAAAGCACGGCCGCCAAACTTTCGCTCACTCTAGCGGCGACATCGGAATCGACTACGCCATCGACGGCGGCGTCGACTCCATCGAGCACGGCTTCTTCCTCCGCGACGACCAGCTCGCCAAACTCCGCGACCGCGACATTGCGTGGGTGCCCACCTTCGCCCCCGTTCAACTGCAAGTCGACCGGGCCGAGCTCTTCGGCTGGGACGAACAGATCGTCGGCAATCTCCAGCGCATCCTCGACAACCACGCCCGCACCCTCGTCAAGGCGCATGCCATGGGCGTAAGAATCATCGCCGGCAGCGACGCCGGATCCTGCGGCGTGGCCCACGGCCTCGGCTTCATCTGGGAACTGGAACTCATGGAACGCGCCGGCCTGCCCACCTCCGCCATCCTCAACGCCGCCACCGGGGCCAGCGCCGCTCGCCTTGGTTACCAAGATCCCATTGGCTGCATTACTCCCGGTCACAAACCCCGCATGATTCTCA
>CAXBOL010000844.1:0-2637 GCA_963977295.1 uncultured Opitutaceae bacterium | reverse complement strand
GGCTTCGGTTTCCAATTCCGTGGTAGACCCCCCGGTCGCGCCAAAATCGGCTTTGCCCTTGGAGAATCCAGCCCCGCCGCCGCCACCACCCGCCTCTTCACTGGACGATTTTTCGGTTTTGCCGCGAGGTTTGCGCTCCACCTCCGTGGGATACTCTTTGCCGTCTTTCCCGGTGACCCGCTCCGGCTTCTCGATCATGCCACTCTTGGTCAACTCGGACCGCACCGTGCGCACGAGTTCCCCTGATACTTTGCACACATCGGCGATGAAAGCGTTGGACAGCTCCGGCCACTCCCGCAGCGCAATATCCGCCACGTTACGTTTGTCGGCATTGGTGCGGTAAAGGCCGTTGGTGGCATTTGCCCCGAGCGCGTATCGCAACGCATCCGTGCGACTCCCAGGCTGCACCTCGGCATCAACGGACGTGCCACCGTTGCGCTTGACGGCAAGCAAGCGATGAAATCCGTCGGCGAGCCAATATTTACTTCCGTCGTAAAATACCGTGAGGGGCGGAAACTCCGCGCCACGCTCCATCTCCGCGGCATAACTCTCGATGGCATCATCGCTGGTGGCGACCCGCGTCTGCGTGCCTCCGTAAATATCGATGAGCGTGAGAGAAAGGTTTTGGCGTTGAATGGGTTCAGTCATGGGAAATTGAAGGGCCGCGTTTGTGGGAGGGGACCGTGGCCTCAGCAAGCGAATTTCGAGATTTGACCGTGTCGCCAGACCGACGATTCGTTTTGATTTCTGGCCCCTTCTTGATGTCCACTCTGGCCATGAAATTATGGCGAGGGTTTTTCACAGCGTTATCCTTGGGACTCGCCACAGTCGGGGCCCAAACCCTTAATTCCACCCGCTCTGACCCAGTCCAGTCCGGACCTGCATTCACGCTACCCGCCCATGGGGTGGAAGTTTCGTTGGCAGAAATTCAACGAATCTGTGACCATTACGACCTACCTGAGCTGTGGCAGAAAATTAAACGGGATCCTCCCCAGCGTCCGTTCAAAAGTGATGGCGTGACGGGATGGTTCGAGGAATGGAATGGGGTCAGCCTCTATCCCGCCGGGTTTGTCCACGATTTGAAATACTGGGCTGGCTACCCCGGCGAAGATGTCGCTCGGCTTGTTGCCGATGCAGAATTCATGATCGATGTAGCCCGTCTGCTAAATTCGACTCAAATGGCCGAAACCATGTTTCACGGCGTTCGGCTCGGCGGTAGTGAACATTTCAAAGCTTCCTTTTCGTGGGGTTTTGGTCGCACGATATCTCCCTAACCCCTCAACTGAGTTTTCCCCATGAGACTTCCTGCTCTTCGACTGATCGCCGCACTCTGCGGTGTCTCCCTTTGTGGCCCATTAGTCGCCGTTGCCCAAACGGCTCCCGGCGCCAAAGCGCCGCAGCCCGCCATCGCTTGGCACGATGTGACGACCTGGGGTCTCGAAGGCCGGGCTTGGCCAGAGATGGAGCGCCTGCGCTGGTTCGATCGACTACCCGCAATCGCCCAAGGCTCAGTCACCGACAAAGTGTGGAGTTTGAGTCGGGATAGTTCCGGCATGATGGTGCGTTTCGAAACTGATTCACCCGAGATCTGGTCCGACTACGCCTTGCAACGCCCTCAGCTTAACGGCGCCAATATGACTCCCATCGGAGCCAGTGGGCTCGATCTCTATGCACGAGACGACGCGGGGCAATGGCGTTGGGTGGGTGTTACTCGGCCCAACGCGCAAACCATCAAACAAAAAATCATCGACGGACTCGCTCCAGGCTCCCGCGAATACGCGATCTATTTGCCGCTGCGCAATGGGATTGAGTCCCTGTCGATCGGAGTGTTGGCAACGGCCCGGTTCAAGCCACTCGCGCCCCGCACCGAGAAGCCAATCGTGTTCTACGGCACGTCTATTACCCACGGCGCCAGTGCCTCACGCCCCGGCATGGTGCACCCGGCCATCATCGGCCGACACTTGGATCGCCCCGTTATTAATCTCGGCTTCTCCGGCAATGGACGCATGGACGCCGCGGTCGGTGAACTGTTGGTCAAAATCGATGCCGCCGTTTTCGTGATTGATTGCCTACCCAACATGGGCCCCGAAATGGTCTTGGAGCGCTGCATCCCCCTCGTGCGTCAGCTTCGGGCAGCGCGACCGGAAACCCCGATTGTGCTGGTTGAGGACCGGCTTAACACTAACTCTGGGATTCTACCGGCCCGCGACGCGCATCATACCCGTAATCACGCGGCCCTGCGCGAGTGTTACCAACAGCTCTTGGGCGATGGAGTGGAAAATCTATATTATGTTTCGGGCGACAATCTGCTGGGCCACGACAATGAAGGCGCTACGGACGGCTCGCATCCCAGTGATCTCGGTTTCATGCGCCAGGCCGCCATCTTCGAGCCCGTGATCAAAGCTGCCCTCGAAGGCCGAAAGTTGTAGGGGGAAACTTCCGCCAGCAGTGATTTTTCAGGTCCCCCCTCATAGTAGGAGGGGTTTTACACCCCGCCCCCATCCGCCATTCGAAGTATTGTTGAGGCTAAAACCAGCGGGTCGATTAAATTAGACTAACTTTAACGCAACGCCATAAAGTCGGTAAGCACGCAAAGTTGTGAAGTTGAATTACTTGCTGCTTAACTTGGCGTCTCCG
>CAXBOL010000843.1:0-2640 GCA_963977295.1 uncultured Opitutaceae bacterium | reverse complement strand
GAGCGGCGGAAGCTCGGGGAGACTTTCTTCGCGGCGTTCGTCGAGGGTGACGGCGGCGAGGGCGCGAAAATCGTCCCAGCGTTGCGCGAGGGGGAGCTCCCGCTCGGTCACGCCGTCGAGAGGCGGTGCGGCGGCGACTTGGCGGAGCCATGAGCGCCACTCCGTCATGAGGCGATCGATGTCGCCGCGTCCGGCCACTTCGGAGGCGGCGGCCAGGGCACCGACTTTGGCGGTGCGTTCCATGATAGCCTGCACGACTTCGCTGGCGCCGTAGCCATAGCCGGGCGGCACGCCTTCGACCAACCAGCCTTCGAAGTCGAAACGGTGAAAGGCTTTCTCGCCGATCGCCGCCAACTGGCCCAGGCGCCGGGGATTGGTTTCGGTGAAGCGGTCGCCGCCAAATAGATTGGCGCCATCGTAGATGAGACGATCGAGCGGATAGCGTCGGTCTTCGAGGGCGACGGCCAAAGCGAGTCCTTCGGGCCCGAGGAAGGCACCGGCGATAGCGCCGCGGGCGGTGACGCGGAGTTCCCGGTCGAGCACACCGACGCGCTGGAGTTGCCACAGGAGCGTGGGCTCGGGCGAGAGCGTGCGGCAAGTCTCACGCCACGGACAAGTTGGGCAGACTTTCGACGGGTTGCGTCGGCGACGCACGAGGCGCGCGCGGCCGGTATCCGTCAATTGGCGACAAGGCAGTTCGCCTTGCTCGGCCACAAGGGCGGCGGTCCCTTCATCGCCCAAGCGCGTGGGTGATTTGGTGAAGAATCGGGCCGCCGCATCGCCCATGACTTCCCGAGCGGAGTCGCCGGGTTGTAAGCCTCGGAGCAGGAAAGGCCAGGGCAGCGGGGCGGCGCGTTTGAGTTGCTGCGGGGCGGCCAGGCGCATGCGCGGCGTGCGTCCGCTCACCAACACATAACCTCGGTCATCGAGTCCGCGTCGTCCGGCGCGGCCGATCATTTGGAGGAAATCGTGAGGCGCGATGGGGCGTTCCACGTGATCCACAAAGTAACTGGAGGCCGTGACCATGACCGACCGCAGCGAGAAGTTGATGCCGGCACTCAAACCCAACGTGCCGACGACGGCCCGGAGTTGCCCGGCCTTGGCCAGGGGTTCGATCAACCCGGCGCGTTGCATGTAGCTCAGGCCGCTGTGGTGATAGGCCAACCGCTGGCGCAACAGCCGAGCGAGGGCGGGGCCGGCGGCCTGGGTTTGGGCGGGCGTGAGGGTGAGCGGATCGGCGAGTGGGAGTTCGCGGGCGAATTGGCGGGCGAGGCGTTCGGCATCGCGGCGGTGGGGAGCGAATACCAACACGGGGCCCAAGCCTTCGCGGAGCGCGCCCGCTAAGCGTCGGGCCCAAAATCCGGTGATGCTGCGAGGTAGGCCGTTGATGCTGTCATCGATATCAAACTCCTCCAGCGGGACCGGACGTTCGGCGGTCTGCACCACGGCGACATCTCGTTGGAGTCGGCGCAACCAGGCGGCGACGTCGGCAGGGTTGGCGACCGAGCCCGACAACAGCAGCAATTGCATGGTGGGATCGAGGTGGCCGAGCACCCCTTCGTAGTGGTTGCCCCGGGCGGGGTCGGAGAGCCATTGATATTCGTCTACCGCGAGGAGGTGGAACTCGGGTGAAATGCGGTGACGGGGGTTGAGTGCGGCGGAAATCGGGTGGGTGTTGCCACGTTTGACGAGGCGGCTTTGGACGGCCTCGAGGGTCGCGACGATGACGGGGGCGTCCGGGTCGATGGTCAGGTCGCCGGTGATGATGCCCACGCGCCAGTCGCGGGCGCGCCACTCGGCAAATTTATCGTTGGCGAGCGCGCGGGTGGGCACCGCGAAGATGGCGCGGCGGGAGAAGTTATGCTGCTCCACCCAGCGTTCGAACACGTAGGTCTTACCGGCGCCGGTCGGGGCATCCAGCACGACGTCGCGGCCGTCGTTGAGCGCATAGATCGCCTCGGCCTGCCACCGGTCCGGCAGCACGAGGCTTTGCAAACACTCCAAATCGCGACCGGTGAACATCGGCGGAAGCGTAGGCGGGTCTGGAGCGTCGTCAAATGAGGGGCTGAGACGGGGAACGTTTTTTTAACCACGAAGGGCGTCAAGGACGTGAGGGGCGTGAGGGGCAGGGATTTTTTTAACCACGAATGGACACGAATGGCTCCGCCTACCGGCTACGCGATGGTGGAGGGGGGAAGGAGGGGAGTGTTGTCAGCCTGTTGTGTTTAACCACAGATGGACACAGATTCACTCAGATAGGGAGGGGGCCGTCAGCCCGCTTTATTAACCGCGTCTGTGAACGAAGTGAATGGAGTGAGATGGACACGACGAAGTGCGAGAGCACGAAGATGGCGAATCACGGAGTGATTGGCCCGAAGAGAATGAAATGAACGGGAGGGGAGGAAGTCGGGTGCCCCGTGGGCAGACTGACGTGCAAGTGGGTGCCCTATGGGCGACTGAGGAACACGAAGTGCGAGAGCACGAAGATGGTGAAGCTCGTAGAGGTTTACCCCGAAGGGGTGACGACGGAGTGCGTGAGCACGTAGATGGCGAATCACGGAGTGATTGGCCCGAAGAGAATGAAGTGAACGGGAGGGGAGGAAGTCGGGTGCCCCGTGGGCAGACTGACGTGCAAGTGGG
>CAXBOL010000842.1:0-2644 GCA_963977295.1 uncultured Opitutaceae bacterium | reverse complement strand
CCCCGCCGATCAAGTCGATTTCTGCGAACTTGCGGTAAAACTTTCCGGCGCAATCCAAGCCTCCCGTCATGCCAAGACCCATGACGGTGGCGGTTACATTTACTCGTTCAACGGTCCCCAGTCCCTCTTTGTCGATACCATCCGCTCTTGCCGGATCGTCATGGTCGCCCACGCCCTCGGCCACCGCCTCATGGGCGAAAACGACGCCGCGATCTCGCTCCTCGGCCGCGCCCTTGAGCACATCGAAGCCACCGCCCGCTACTCCGTGTTCTACGGCGAAGGCCGCGACAGCTACGATGAGTGGGGCCGCACTGCGCATGAGTCTGTCTTTAACCCCAACGACGGCCGCTTCCGCTGCCCCAACTCCCAGCAGGGCTACTCCGGCTTCACCACCTGGACCCGCGGTCTCGCCTGGGCCATGGTCGGTTTCCCGGAGCAACTCGAATTCCTTGACACGCTTTCCGACGCCGATCTCGAACCGTTCGGAGGCCGCACCAAATGGCGCGATCTCATGCTCAAGGCAGCTCGCGCTACTTGTGACTGGTTCATCACCAACACGCCTACCGACGGCATCCCGTATTGGGATGGCGGCGCGCCTGGTCTCGCCAAGATGGGCGACTACCTGAACCGACCGGCAGATCCGTTCAACGACCACGAACCCGTGGACAGTTCGGCGACCGCCATCGGGGCCCAGGGCCTGATTCGACTCGGTCGCTACCTCGGCACCGAAACCGAAGACGGAAAGCGCTACTACCAGGCCGGACTCACTGCCCTCCGAACCTTGCTGACCGACACCTATCTCGGCATCGACCCGACCCATCACGGTCTGCTCCTGCATTCGGTCTATCACCGCCCTAACGGCTGGGACAATATTCCCGCGGGCCAAAAGGTCCCCTGCAACGAAGCCTGCATGTGGGGTGACTATCACCTCCGCGAACTGGCCCTTTACGTGACGCGCCTGATCAAAAATCAACCACACTACACCTTCTTCGGCTGCCTTCAGAATTAAGGCCGGTCGAATCCGCCGCCGCCTTGTCCCCCTGAGCGGCGGCGGCGGATCGGTTACTCCCCCAAAAATCAGTCCTTCCGCCCTTCAATCCTTCAGCCTTTCAGCCCTTCAGCCTTTCAGCCTTTCAGCCCTTCCCCATGACCACCCCCCTCACCGATCTCAGTCGGCTTTGTATCCACACGATTACCACGAAGTCGTGGGATATCGAAACTGCCGCGAAAAAATTCTCTGCCGCCGGCGTCAAAGGCATCACCGTCTGGCGCGATACTTACGCGGGCCGCGACATCACGGCCACCGGTCGCATGTTGCG
This sequence comes from uncultured Opitutaceae bacterium, assembly GCA_963977295.1. GTDB lineage: Bacteria > Verrucomicrobiota > Verrucomicrobiia > Opitutales > Opitutaceae > Actomonas. The sequence continues at coordinate 1,325 of CAXBOL010000842.1, read as the reverse complement.
CGATCACGATCTATCGATTGTCTCGACCTGCCGCGGGGGCTTCTTCCCGGGGGCGACCGCCAGCGAGCGCCAAAAAGCGATCGATGACAATCGTCGCGCCATCGCGGAAGCCCATGCACTCGGCGCGCCGCTGGTCGTGCTCGTGTGCGGTGCAGTGCCCGGCCAATCATTGTTCGATTCCCGGGCGCAGATCGCAGACGGCATTGCCGCCGTGCTTGATGACTGCGCTGCCACCGGCGTGAAGCTGGGCATCGAGCCGTTGCATCCCATGTATGCCGATAGTCGCTCCGCCGTGAATACCCTCGGTCAAGCCAACGACATGTGCGAGCAACTCGACTCGCCTTACGTCGGCGTCGCAGCCGATGTTTACCATCTCTGGTGGGATCCCTCCCTCGAACAAGAAATCGCCCGCTGCGGTCAACTCGGTAAACTCTTTGCCTTCCATGTCTGCGACTGGCGCTCCCCCACCATCGACTTCCTCAACGATCGTGGGCTCATGGGCGAAGGGTGCATCAACATTCGCGAGATCCGCGGCTGGGGTGAAGCCGCTGGCTTCCACGGCTTCAACGAAGTCGAGGTCTTCTCCACCCGGCTCTGGGCCCAGGATCAGGACGCTTATCTCGCTCAAATCATTAAAGCCTACCGCGATCACACTTAATTCTAACGCTTAAACTTAAACTGCAGTCTCAACCTTAGTTACTATGAAAAAAATCGGAATCATCATGAACGGCGTCACCGGACGCATGGGCACCAACCAGCACTTGATCCGCTCGATCAAGGCGATCATCGACCAAGGCGGCGTGAAAATCGGCGACGACGTCGTCATGCCCGATCCGGTCCTCGTCGGCCGTAGCCAAGCCAAACTCGAAGCCCTCGCCAAGCGCGTCGGGGTGACCCGCGTGTCGACCGACCTCGACGCCGAACTCGCGAAGCCCGAAAACATCATCTACTTCGACTCCACCCTCACCGGTCAGCGTCCGAATGGTGTCCGCAAGGCGATCGCCGCCGGGAAACACATTTACTGCGAAAAGCCCACCGCCACCACGTCCAAGGAAGCCATGGCGCTCTACAACGAGGTCACCGCGGCAGGCCTCAAAAACGGCGTCGTGCAGGACAAGCTCTGGCTGCCCGGTTTGATGAAGCTCCAGCACCTCATCGACACCGGGTTCTTCGGTAAGATTCTCTCCGTGCGCGGCGAATTCGGCTACTGGGTCTTCACCGGCGAACACGACGCCCTGCAGCGTCCGTCCTGGAACTACCGCAAGGAAGACGACGGCGGAATCATCGTCGATATGATCTGCCACTGGCAGTATGTCATCCAAAAC
>CAXBOL010000841.1:0-2652 GCA_963977295.1 uncultured Opitutaceae bacterium | reverse complement strand
CCTGATGTATTTTAGGTGGAAATGAATTCATCAGGATGGGGTTTGAGTCTGGATCTGTGTCAATCTGTGTTCATCTGTGGTTAAATTGAATGGTTCCGCTTGGGGGTGTCGGTAACGTGCTGTTTTTCGGATTTACCACCGAGCCGAGCCGGAGTTTCGAGCCCGAGATCACAGAGAAAAGACATCCCCAGCCCGAACCACTTGGACTTTACAAAAGGAAACAAAGGAAAGGAATAAATGCACAAATGATACCATCAGCCTGATCCTAGTAGACTAATTTTAACGCAAAGTCGCGAAGACGAAAAGGACGCAAAGCCAAGAACTTCAATTACTTATTTCTCTGCGCCTCCGCGCCTTGGCGTTAAAGTCTATTCCCTAGGGGACGTTGGTATGAATGCTTTCCAACCACTTCGTTCCCTTCCTTAGCGCTCAAAGAACCCGTAAAACCATTTGCCACGAAAAAGCGCAAAGAAGCACAAAAACTGCCGACAATCTTAGTGCCTTTTCGTGCCTCTTTGTGGACATCTCAGACATTCCTCATATTCCATTCTTTCCCGGTATATCCCGGTTAACCGGACCTGAGACATCGGTAAAAAGTTCAGAACCGCAGGGTCATTGGTATTAGGATTTCAAAGCGTGTATGGCCTCTGTGCACTCCGAATCTTGAAACCGCAGTTGAAGTTGAAGTGAAAAATTCAAGTCGGCACCCTATCGTGAGTTATTTCGGGAGAAATAGGCATCCCCTTTCATCCCGAAGGTGAAGGAACTTGGTCTACTTCCACGCGTATGAATGAGCCTTACCCTGCCGTCTTTGCGTCTCTGCGTTAAAAACTGACTGCCGAATATAGGCCGGATTGGGCCTCTTTGCGCTCTGTGACCCAAAACCCGGTCCGGAGCGAGATCAGGCGATCCGAAACATCAAGCGTTACAGCCCACTAGTTTCCCGCCCACTGCCGAAATCTTTTTCCCCCGGCTTGATCCCGGTTCGTGCGCTTTCGCTCTTGCCCCCGCGTCCGAGCCGCTTACTACGTTCCCGGCAACTCATGACTAAGGTTGCACCGCTTTCCGCCGCCGCGTTCGACGCCGAATTCTACCAAACGGCCGACGCTTTTTTTGCCGCGAACCGCCCGGTCGGGCTAACGTTCGACGACGTCACGCTTGCCACGTTGTATTCGGAGATCCTGCCCAAGGACGCCGATACCTCGACCGCTCTCTCGGAGCAGGTGAGCCTCTCGATTCCGATCCTGTCATCCGACATGGATACCGTCACCGAGTCGCGCATGGCCATTGCCATGGCACTCAACGGCGGACTGGGGCTCATCCACTACAACATGCCCGCCCGGGAGCAGGTCAAAGAGGTGGCCCGGGTGAAACGCCACATCCACGGACTCATTCAGGATCCGATCACCGTCTCCCCCGAACAGCACGTCGGCGACGTGTTGGATATGATTGAGGCCAAAAACTACGAGTTCCGCACCTTCCCCGTGGTAGATCAACAGGGCAAACTCGTCGGCCTCCTCTCTGGCAGCACCGTGCGGGAACGCTACCGGAGTAAAACTGTCGCCGAGGCTATGAGCCCGCGCGCGGGCATTCACACGGTATCGGAGGCCGCGCTCAAAGAAGATCCCATCAAGGCGGCCGATGCGTTTTTCACCGAACACGTGGGTATCCACAAGATGTTGGTCGTCGATCGCCACGACCACCTCCGCGGACTCGCCACCTTCTCTGACGTCGAACGCATCACGTCCGAAACCTCGACTCGCCGCCGCGCCGCCCGCGATGCCGAATTTCGCCTGATCGTCGGCGCCGCGCTCGCCCCGGTCCGTAGGGCTGACGGCTCCCTCGATCGCGATCGGATCCTCAGCCACGTCAGCGAACTGGTGCACGAATCCATCGATTGCGTGGCCGTCTCCACCGCCCATGGCCACACCGCCGGCGTCGGCGACATGGTCAAACTCGTGCGCGACGCCTTTCCGCAACTCACCATCATCGCCGGCAACGTCACCAGTGCCTCCGGGGTGGAGTTCCTTGCCGGCTGCGGGGCCAACGCCATCAAAGTCGGCCAGGGTCCCGGTTCCATCTGCACCACCCGCATCGTGGCCGGAGTCGGCATCCCCTGGGCGATGCGGTGATCCTGGGTGGACTCCTTGCCGGCTGCCGCGAAGCCCCCGGCGAGATCATGGAGATCAACGGCAAGGTCTATAAACAATACCGCGGCATGGGTTCCCTCGCCGCCATGAAGGATGGCTCCGCGGCGCGTTACGGTCACAGCAAGGACGACAAGACCCGCAAAATGACCGCCGAAGGCATCGAGGCGCTCAAAGAGGTCAGCGGTTCGGTTGACGACGTGCTGGCCAACCTCGTCGGCGGCCTCCGCAGCGGCATGGGCTACCTCGGAGCCGGGAACCTCACCGCCCTGCGGGAAAATGCCCGTTTCATTCGGGTCAGTCCCGCCGGACAGCGGGAATCCACCCCCCACGACGTCATCGAAATCAAAGCCGGCGTGAAGTCGTAAGAAGATTGACGATCCAGACGGGTTTGCGGGCGAACGCCCGACCCAGAATCACTCCACCGCATTCCCGGGCTCAGCGAGCTCGGCTACAACCACTCCGACGTTGTGGCCGAGGTCGGTGACCTCGGTTGATCAGCCGG
>CAXBOL010000840.1:0-2655 GCA_963977295.1 uncultured Opitutaceae bacterium | reverse complement strand
ACGTGGATCACCTTAAAATACCGCAAGGAGGCACCGCCGCACCAACCGTATCAGGATAACAAGGACAGAGCTCAGGTTATGCGACTGCTCGACGCGGGCTATCAACGCATTCACCTGTCGCTGGAGCGGTTGGTCGATCCCCCCGCGCCTATTAAGGACGCCGCGGTGATCGAGGTCGCCCCTGGCGGTATCCCTCCCATCATGAGTGAACTCCTGATCGACAAACCGCCGGTGCCATCGCCCTCGCCGGAGCTGGTTACACCATCACCCTGGGGTGCACCCAACCGGATCACCACGAGCAACCCGCCGCGTCCGTCGCATATCGTCGGGGCCGGGAAGTGATCTTTGTGATCGGCTATGAACCCAACCCCGGCGAACTGTTGTCTCGCAGCACCGACGCGTTTCTCCGCCTCGTGGTGCCGGCTCACGCGTTCGAGCCCGGCCAATACCACGCCACCCTCATCGGCGCACAAGCCTCTCGTCGCTGGACCTTTACGGTCCATTGACCGTTCTCCTCGTCACAATGGTGAAGTTTGACGTCCATCTCAAGAAACCCAAGTTCCCAGCCAACGACCACGTCGGGCGCAAAGTCCGACCCACAAATAAGTTAATTACCATGATTTGGGTCGGGCTTAACGCCCGACAGTCTTACGCTCCCTGGTTCACCGACAACGACTAACCGATTTATTATGCCTACTGGCTCCGCCAATTCTGCGGTCAATCCGGCTCCTGCGTCGGCCACGACCATCAAACCCACCGATCTACGGGGTATCCTCAAATACATCCCGCGGTTTCGAGACCAGATCTTTGTCATCGCCTTGGATGGCGCCGTCATTGCCGACGACAATTTATCCAATCTTCTCGTCGATATCGCGGTGCTGCGCAGTCTCACCATCAAGGTCGTTTTGGTGCACGGCATCTCGGTGCAAATGAAGGAACTCTCCGAGATGCGGGGGGTCGCGATTTCCAACGCCGACGGCACCGGCACCACCGATGAGGTCACGCTGGATCTTGCCGTCCGCGCCTCCTCCCGAGTGTCTCACTTGATCTTGGAAGGGCTCACTCAGAACAATCTGAAGTGCGCTATCACCAACGCCGTTCGCTCCCTGCCCATGGGCGTGATCAAGGGCGTGGACCATGAATACACCGGCAAGGTCGACCGCATCGAAAAAGACACGCTCGATCACCTCCTCGCGGCCAACATCATCCCCATCATCCAGCCCATCGGGTTCAGCCCCGACGGCTACACCCTGCGTATCAACTCCGATCTCCTCGCGGTCAAAGTCGCCACCACGCTCAACGCCACCAAGATTCTCTTCCTGAGCAATCAACCCGGGCTCATGATCGATGACGTGCTCAAACGCGACGTATCCGTCGAAGAGTTACGCAAGGTTTTGGCCGAATCACCCGAGCTGATCTCTGCCGCCAGTCGCTCCAAAGCGGTCCACGCCGTGAAGGCCATCGAAGCCGGCATCGCCCGTGTGCAGATGGTGGATGGCCGCATCTACGACAGTTTGCTCAACGAAATTTTTTCCAGTGATGGCGTCGGCACGCTTATCTACGGCAACGACTATCAACAAATCCGAGCCGCCACCCGCAACGACGTCCGCTTCATTCACAGCCTGATGAGAGGCGCCATCAAGCGCGAGGAACTCCTTGAGCGCAGCCCCGAGTTGATCGAAGACCATATCGACGATTTCTTCGTCTTCGAAATCGATGAAAACATCGTGGCTTGCGTCACCTTACGGTTTTACGAAGGGCTGCCCGAGGTCGCCGAACTGGGCTCACTGTATGTCATGCCGTTTCATCACAAACGCGGTATCGGTCGCAAGATGGTGGCATTTGCCGCACTTCGGGCGAAGGAGAAGGGCGTGACCCAACTCGTCGCCTTATCCACCCAAAACCCCACCTTCTTCACCTCAGCCTGTGGCTTTGAGGAAACCGACAAAAGCGTCCTCCCGGCGGAACGCCTGCAAGTTTACGAATCGAACGGTCGCAACGCCAAAGTGATGGTCCGCCACCTGACCTAATCCTTTGCTGGCTACCGCACTGCCGTCACCTGCATCGTCCCTCCTTCATCGTGCGTGCCGTTGTCCAAAGAGTCGCCTCCGCTCGCGTCGACATAGCGGATAAGACGGTCGGGGCCATCGAGTCGGGTTTGCTCGTATTTCTCGGCGTCGGACGCGACGACTCCGAAGCTGAAGGCCTGTGGCTAGCGGAGAAAATCGCCAAATTGCGCATCTTCCCCGATGAAGCCGGCAACATGAACCGCTCGCTGCTCGACCACGGAGGCAGTGCGCTCGTCGTCAGCCAATTCACTCTACACGCGCGCACCCGCAAGGGGACTCGCCCCAGTTTCAACGACGCCGCTCCACCAGCCCTGGCGGAGCCGTTGTATGAGACGTTTGTGCGCCAACTTTCGACCGCCCTCAACCACCGCCCCATCGCCACCGGTCGATTCGGCGCCATGATGCAGGTCCATCTCGTGAACGACGGTCCGGTGACGATTATCTTAGACACCGCAGAGCCAAGGTAGTCGTCCGCCGGTCCGCGTCCAACGGCCCACCTCCTCCCGCCCCCCCTCCCGCGCGCAGCGCCCCTGCTTATACCTACGTCTTTTGAGAAACAGACTTTAAAGCCATTTGTGCCGAGGTA
>CAXBOL010000839.1:0-2656 GCA_963977295.1 uncultured Opitutaceae bacterium | reverse complement strand
AGTGGAATGACGCGGAATATCTTGTGCGTAATTGGTTGAATTGGTCGGAAATGAGCGGGGACCACATTGGCGAGCAACACGTGCATAATCTGGACGTGGCGAATTGGTTCATCGGCCGCACTCCGGTGTCGGCCATCGGCTATGGCGGGCGAGCCCGGCGGGAGACCGGCAATAATTATGACTTCTTCAGCTTGGATCTCGACTACGGCGATGGCGTGCATGTGCACAGTCAATGTCGACAGATTGCCGGCACTTATTCCCGGGTGGGCGAGTCGTTCCAAGGCGTCGATGGCGAGGCGCTGGGCGGTGGTAAAGTAAACGGCAAAGTCGTTTCGATTCCGGATATCCAAGTTTTGGATATAGATGGTTCGGTGCAGGAAATGGTGGATTGGATCTCGAGTGCGCGGAGTGGCAACCCGTTGAACGAGGCGCGCACGATCGCGGAGTCGACGGCGGTCGCGATTATGGGGCGCCATGCGGCTTACACCGGTAAGCTGGTGCGCTATCGGGATCTGTTCGAAAACGAGTCATCGCCGCTCTTCAGTCAAACGGTGGGAATTATGCCGGAGGACTTCGAGTCGGGCGGAGTGATGTGTCCGCCAGAGAATGTGGTGCCTGTCCCCGGTGACGGGGAGACGATTAGGCGTAAATAGTCCATGACGACACTGCTAAAAAAACTCTTGGTTTTGCTCTTGATCAGCGGGGCTTCGTTGCGGGCTGGGGAATGGCAAGCGCTGTTCGATGGGCAAACCTTGCAGGGATGGACATTTGACGTGTTGGATAACTCGGATCCGGCGTCGATTTTTTCGGTCCGCGACGGCGTGATCGACATTAAAGGGGCGGGGAAATCCACGGCGGTGATGCGCACCACAAAGTCATTTGGTGATTTCGAAATGACGTTTGAGTGGCGTTGGCCGGGTGAACCGGGCAATAGTGGATGTTTGCTGTTTTGCTCAACGCCGAGAAATCGAAACATCTGGCCGAAATCGTTGGAAGTTCAGTTGGAGTCGGGAAACGCCGGAGACTTCATCACGATCGGCGAAGATGTCACGATCCCGGAGTCTCAGCGATTGAAAGTGATTCCGGAAAATCAGTCGTGGAAAGTGCGCTTACGGCCAAAACACACCGACGGAGCCGAAAGGCCGGCCGGGGAATGGAATCGTATGCGGATCGTGGTGCAGGACGGCGTGGTAACCGCGGAAGTGAACGGTGTGATGGTCAATCGCGGCACGAACGCGACGGCGAGTTCGGGGCAGATCTGCCTGCAATCTGAAAAAGCCGATGTGCAGTATCGTTACCTTCGGATTAAACCGGAGTAGGAACTTTCAGCACGCTTTTTTTAACCACGTCTATGAACGAAGTGAATGGCCTGACATGAACCCGAAAAAGGCTCCACTACCGTTACGCGATGGAGCTTCTTTTTAGGTAGAACTGTCAGCCTTTTTTATCAAATCCACGACTATGAACGTCTTTGTGCTTTTTCGTGGCGATTGGGTTTCCAGGTTCTTTGAGAGGGAACAGAGGAACAGAGGAACGGTGGAGTCGAGGGGGCTGTCGGCTTGCCGTTTTTGAGGAGAGAATAAGGCAGGCCCATGATACGGCGCTGAGGTGGTGAGCTTGTTCAGGGGGCGAAGGCGAGACCGAGGGGGACGGGGAGATCGAGATGATGAGGTGTGGGGGTGAGTTGGCCAGTTTGGGGGTTGAGCGCGAAGATGGTCACTCGGTCGCTGTGGCGATTGGAGCAGAGGAGCCAGCGTCCGGTGGGATCGATGGCGAAGTAACGGGGATGCTGCCCCCCGGTCGGGATTGTCTGGATCCATTCGAGTTGGGTGCCAGCCCCCACTGCAAATACCGTCAGTGTATCCGGACCACGATTACTGGTGTAGACGTAACCACCTTGGGGGTGAACCGCCACTTCAGCGCTGAAGTTGAGCGTGGCATCGTCCGTCGCCACGGTCGGATAACTGGGGCCTTCCTGCAAGTGACCGGTGGTGGGGTCGTAGTGGTAGGCGGTGAGGCTCCCGTTGATTTCGTTGATGACGTAGGCACGTTGACCATCGGGATGAAATGCGAGGTGACGCGGGCCGCTACCGGGGCGAGTCATCACTTGGCGCTCGAGGGCGGTGAGCGTTCCGTGTTCCACATTTACGGCGTAGGTCGCGATTCGATCGGCGCCGCGATCACAAACAAACGCAAAGCGTCCGTCGGGTGAATAATTGACGGAGTGAGGGTAGGCGTGATTTTGGCGATCGGGATGAATACCGGAGCCGGTCAAGGTCACCGTTTCAACCGCCGGAGCAAGGTCGCCACCGGGGAGCAGTGGGAGGGAATGGACGTTGGCCGTGAGGTAGTTGGCGACGAGGGCAAAACGCGCGTCGGGACTGAGCGAGAGATGCAAGGGGACTTTGCCCGGAAACGTCTGGGTATCGGTCAGGGTGAGCGATTTGTCGGCCTTGACGGAGTAGGACCGAAGCACTCCGGGGGTTTCACTCGCGCCCTCGTGCCCAGCGGCGTAGAGGGTATGGCCGTCGGTGCTGAGGCGAAAAAAGAAGGGTTGGTCGGGCGCGAGTTGTTGCAGGTCCGAAAAGGTGCCGGTATCGGGATCGAAATGGGCTCGATAGAGGCCGGCGGCGGGGGCCGGGGCGGCGGAGCCAAG
>CAXBOL010000838.1:0-2662 GCA_963977295.1 uncultured Opitutaceae bacterium | reverse complement strand
CGGGCAATATCACGCCATCGCCGTCAAACGCGACGGTTCGGTCGTCGCTTGGGGGCAGCTCCAATCGGGCCATCCTCCAACACCGCCGGCCGGACTCAGTGGCGTGGTGGCGGCGGCGGCTGGAGCCAACTACACGCTCGTGCTCAAGGCCGATGGCACGCTGACATATTGGGGCGCGTATCCACAAAATCCCGACATGACTGCGCTCACCGACGTCGTCGCGATTGCTGGCGGGACGGAGCATTCGTTGGCCTTGCATCGGGATGGCACGGTGTCGGGTTGGGGGACATTTAAAGCCACGGTGCCCGAGGGACTCACGCGGGTGCGCGCCATCGCCGCTGGCGAAGACGTCTCCCTGGTAGTGATGGAGGCCGATCCCGATCCGGTGGGGCCGGCCTCCCGGTTGTTGAATTTGTCGGTGCGCAGCAACGCGGGATTCGACGATCAAACTCTGGTCATGGGCTTCGTGATCGACGGCGGCGGAGCCCAAAACGTGCTCACTCGCGGTATCGGTCCGGGACTGGCGCCCTTCGGCGTGACGGGTGTGTTGCAGGATCCGCAGCTCACGCTTTATCAGAGCAATGCGACGGCTGTAGGTCTGAACAATGACTGGGAAGATTCGGCTGATCTGCGCTCCGTATTTAGCGGTCTGGGAGCGTTTGCACTTTCGGGAGGATCAAAAGATGCGGTGTTGTTTTTGCCTCTCTCGAGTGGTTCCTACAGCGCACATGTCACTTCGACCGACAGCTCGACGGGCGTGGCGTTGGTCGAAGTGTATGACGCGACCCAAACGGGAGTGACGCGATTCACCAATGTTTCGGCCCGCACTACTGTCGGCACCGGAGATGGTGTTCTGGTGGCCGGGTTTGTGCTGGAAGGCGACGCGCCGAAGACGTTGCTCATCCGCGCGGTGGGCCCGTCGTTGGCGACCTTCGGGCTCGACCCTGGCAGCCTGCTGGCCGATCCGCAATTGGAGCTCCAGCGCGGCAATGAAACCGTGGCAACCAACGACAATTGGATGGGGGGAGCGGAACTGAAATCCGCATTCAACGCGGTGGGTGCCTTTGCCTTGGGGAGCGACACCAGCCGTGATGCCGCAGCCCTCGTCACCCTCGCGCCCGGCGTTTACACGGTGAAGGTTTCGGGAGTAAACGAGACCACTGGTGTCGCGCTCGTTGAGATCTACGAAGTGCCCTGAGCGGAAGTCTTCGTTGAGTGGGATGAGCAAGATCTGCGTCTCTTTTGGGTCGTGAACCTGTAGTCACGAGGAGGGGGCTTTTGCTATACTCTAGATCTCGCCATCCAACCCCTGGTTGTCATGAACTCACGATTTCTCCACGCTGCGATCATCCTCATGTGTTCCTCCGCCTTTACCTTCGCTGAGTTTCCCGTTCCGCCCACGCGCCAAGTTCATTTGGATTTCCATACGTCGGAGCACATCGACGGCGTGGGGGCCCGTTTCGACAAAAGTCAGTTTCAAGAGGCGCTGCGGGTTGGACACCTGAACGCGATCAACATTTTTGCCAAGGGACATCACAGCTGGAGTTATTATCCAACTGCGGTGGGCAACATGCACCCGCACCTTGATTTTGATCTGCTGGGCGCGCAGGTCGAAGCGTGCCACGAGCTCGGGGTGCGGTGTCCCTTCTATTACACGGTCGGGTGGTCCGCGCATGATGCGGAGATTCATCCGGAGTGGTGTTCCCGGGGTCGCAACGGAGCGATCATCACCAACGGCACGGTCGATCCGAAGGCAAAGCCGACCGATCCGAGACCGTGGGGTTGGCGCAAGCTTTGCGCAGTGGCGAACGGACCGTATCACGCCCACATCATGGCGCAGGTGGCGGAGCTTTGCGCACGGTATCCAGTCGATGGATTCTTCTTCGATATTTACAACGACACCGCCTGTTATTGCGAAACGTGTCGGCAGCGGCTGGCGGAAGAGGGCGTGGATCTCGCGGACCGCGACGCCGTGGTGCGCAGTCACGCGCTGGCCATCAAGCAACATATGCGGGAACTGCGCGAGTTGATCGCGAGTCACCATCCGTCGGCGACGGTGTTCTTCAATTCTGCGACCCACGTGGGCAACACTGCGCTGTTCAAGGAGCGGCTCTTTGATCTTAACACGCAGCAGGAGCTCGAGGATCTGCCCACCACTTGGGGTGGCTACGACAAGTTGCCGATCGAGGCTAAGTTTCACCTCGGCGAGGGCTCAAGGGTGCTCGCGATGAGTGGCAAGTTTCACAAAGCGTGGGGCGAGTTCGGCGGTTTCAAGGCGGCCGATGCGATCAAGTATGAAGCGGCCGCGATGATTGCGAATGGCGCGGCGTGTAATTTTGGTGATCAACTGCATCCATCCGGCGAGATGGATATTGAGACGTATCGGAACATCGGACACGCCTACGACTACGTGGAAAAGATCGAGGCTTATGGCCCCGGCGGCGTGCCGGTGGCGAATCTTGGCGTCTGGCTCACGCTCAACGACGCGGCCGATCGCGGGGTGGTCGACATGTTACTCGAAATGCATGCTGACTTTGTGCCGGTCAGTGAGCGGAATCTGGCCGAATTGAAGACCGTCGTAATCCCGAGTCAGCCGTGTCTGACCGACGGTGAGGTGAAAGCGCTCAATGCCTGGGTTGAACATGGCGGGCGGCTTATCTTG
>CAXBOL010000837.1:0-2664 GCA_963977295.1 uncultured Opitutaceae bacterium | reverse complement strand
AGACGCTGATTTTCACCGCCTGTGCGATCACTCAGGCGCTTGATGATCAGGGCCACTACGATGGCGTTTCGATCTCCCGGCCGGTGATTGCGCTGGGTAAGGATATCGGGTTTCTCCCCGGATCGTTGGAAGAGAAAATGAAACCTTGGCTTCAGCCGTATTACGATGCGCTGGAAGTCTTGATGCCCTCGAAGGCCATGAAGGATCCGCAGTTTGCGGCCAAGAAAGTAGCAAAGAAAAAGGTGCGAAAACTGGGCGAAGCACCAATGCCTTTCGAATCGCCAGGCGCCAGTGGACCGATGAAACCTTATGAGCGGTTGATCACCAGTGGTCTGGTGGAAATTGAGGCGTTGTGTTTCATTCGCGGACGCTCGATTGCCCGTCGTTTCTTTATTCTAGACGAGGCGCAACAACTCACGCCGCATGAAGTGAAGACGATTATCACGCGTATTTCTGAAGGCTCAAAGATCGTGCTGATTGGCGACCCCGCGCAGATCGACAATCCGTATGTCGATGCGCGTAGCAACGGGTTGGTCTATTGCCATAACCGGATGAAAGGACACTCGATTTCAGCGCACGTGAAACTGACCAAAGGGGAGCGTTCCAAGCTCGCGGAACTGGCGGCTGACCTGTTGTAGGTGGTATCTAAAACCAACAGCCCGTTTAAATAAGACTAGTTTTAACGCAAAGTCACAAAGTCGGTAGGAACGCAATGTTCAGCAGTTGGATAACTTGTTCCTCAACTCCGTGGCTCCGCGACTTGGCATTAAAGTTTAAATCCAAGCGGTGATTGGTTGCAGACATCGCGCACCTTGACTGCCACAGCCGCGACTCATCTGCAACAGCGTTCAAATTTGAACAGTCACCAACGGGGCGGGTTGGTCCGGTTGTTCCTCCACCCGGACACGGACAACTCGACGGTTTTGCATCCCTTCGATGAGCCAGCCGTTTTCGGTTTTGGTCCAGGTCAAGGTCGCGGCGGTGGTGGGGGTTAAGCTAGGGTATGCGGAGCAGAGTGTGAGGATACGATGTTGGCGCGATGATTCCGAGTTAACCGAGGCGAACGGATAGACTCCATGTTCAGATGCCAGATCAAGTTTGCCAGTGCGGACACGGATCGGATTCGTTGCGACTACCTCGGCTTGCAGATGAGCTTGAGGCCGTTGGATCTCGAAGTGGGGAGTGCTGGCCGTGACGTCACCTTGACCGTCGTCATTGTGAACCTGATACCTGATTTCAACGGACTGCGGACGGTCCAGGTCGATCGCATCCAGGACGATCAGGATGTTCGGTTGCACAAAAACGACCGTGCGCGCGACTCGGGAAACGGGGTGTCCCGCAAGACGGTAGGCTTCCGTCGCAACACTGGTGGCACTCATCCAACCAAGGCCGACTTGGTGAGTCATGAGCTCGGCCCGAGCGCGGGATGCGTTGGTGCCTTCTTCGCCTCGGTGGTAGATGTGACCGCGACCATTGATGAGCAGAGCGGTATGAGCTTCGGTTTCGCGGAGTAGCCAGCGGGGATGTTGAGGATTGTAGGACGCCTTGATGGGTTCGTTGAACAGGCGTTCACCAAAGGCGGCGAAAAGCAGACTGTTGCGGTCCGCATGCTCGTGGTTGATGGGGTCGCCACTGCGGAGGCAGAGAACGGAGTCTTGGTCGGTCCAGCCTGTGCGAGAAACGATCAGACCGGGCTCGAGACGGTAGTCGGTGGTGATGTCGGCAGCTCGTCGAGTCGATACGGAGGGATCGAACCAGATCGCTCCCCAACAGAGGCCCACTTCGGTCGTGGCCATACCGGGACGAGTGAGCAGATGTTGGGCGGTGGAGTCGCGGAATTCGCGCGCAATCCAGGCGAGCGCGATGACCGAGCCCGAGTTGCTACAATCACCGATGCTGAGGGTGTCGCGAGGTGTGTCCTGGGTGGGCATAGTCGCGCGTAAGAAGTAGCGACTCATGGCGGGGAAGTCGGCTATGTTGCGTTCGTCAATTCCCCGGTGCCGACGAAGCAGTTCAAGACAAAGGCAAAAGTAATTGTAGGTGAAACCCCAATACGCAGAGCCTTCCCCGAACGATCCGTCGGCGGGTTGATGATTGATGAAATTGTGCAGACTTTTTTGGCCGAGCTTCTGCCATTTTTCGGCGTCAGGGTGATCGGGGATCATGGCGGCGGCGGCGATCAATCCGGACGTGGCAATGATTTGGAGATTGGTTTGGGCCAGAATTTTAGGCCACTGACTGACGTCATTGCGCGTAAGACCGGTGGAATCGGGATCCATGGACCACTGGGGCATGGGCGTGGCGCCGAGTTCGCCGTGGACCGCGCGATAACAGGCCGGTCCGACTTCATCGGCAAGACGTTGGATAATGGCGTCGCGTAGCGCAGGGCGAAGATCTGATCCGAGCCAATCTTGAGCACAGGTCAATTGGACGCCCACCATGGGACCGCGCATCACCCCGACGAGGTGTTTTTCGTCTTCGAGAATCCAATCCCAAGTCTTGAATTTAAGGGCGGTTTCGATGGCGAGAATGGCGATGGCGAGATGCTCGGGGTTCGGTTCGATCACGTGAACGAATGACGAACGCAGGGCGATACCCGCGACGCGACCGAGGTCTTTGACCCGGTTTTTGAGATCAACCTCCTGGGTGAGAAAGCGTCGGTCA
>CAXBOL010000836.1:0-2666 GCA_963977295.1 uncultured Opitutaceae bacterium | reverse complement strand
TCAGGAAAGCGAAATTGCCGACCGCCAAGTGACGGTGGAAGCGGAGAGTGTGCCGCAGCTCCCCATCGTGATGGCGGACAAAAATCAGCTCAAACAAGTGTTTTTCAATGTCGTCAAAAACGCCGTGGAAGCGATGGAGCCCGGGGGGCATCTTCGGGTGCGCACGCGCTTCGACGACGATTGCGTCTATTTGATGTTTGGCGACACCGGCATCGGCATCAAACAAGAGGATTTGTTGCGGTTGTTTGAGCCTTACCACACCACCAAATCAAACGGGAACGGGTTGGGTTTGATGGTCGTGCAACGCATCATGCGGGAGCACGGAGGCCAGGTAGGGGTAGAAAGCAAAGAAGGCGTCGGCACCGTGGTGACTTTGCAGTTTCCGCGCAAAGACCGCCGGGTGCGAATGCTCGGCGGCGGTGATAGAGGCGGAGAACTAGACCGTTAACGGTCCGCGATAAAAGCTCCGTAAGTGCTGCCAAATCTCAGTCGATATTTCGACGGGAGGGAGGCCCGGGGGTATCGTCGCGCGGCGAAGGGGAGGCTCTCTCGGTGGCCGGAGGGGGCGAGTATGAGGGCGCCGGGGACGGTGCGGGAGGCGGTGAGTAGGACCGGGAAGAGGATGTATTCGACGACGTGGAGGCGGGATGGGGCGAAGGCGTCGAGTAGCGTGGTGCGACCGAGGGCTCCGAGCGACGTGGACGCGGGTCGGCGGGCTCCAAGTTGCGTTGATCGCCGCGAAACGAAGGTGTTCTGGTCGGACGCGGCGTGGCGGTATCGCGATTACGGTCGGCGCGGCTTGGCCGACCGGAAGTGTCGCCAACGTCTGGGCGTCGGTTGGGCCGACTGCCGTCGGGGTTGTCGGGCCGCTGATCGCGGTTCACATAATCGCCGCCCGGGGGGCGACCCCGGCCCCGATTAGGGCGGTCGTTATAGTGGGTGGGATACCCCCAACCTGGTCCGGGATACGGAAATCCCGAGTAGAAGTAGTTGTCGTTGAAGGAAGGATACCCGAACGGGTAGTAGGCATCCCACCAGATCCGATTTTCGAAACGTCGCGGTTCGGCCAGCACGACCATGTGCTGGGAATTGAACGTCGGCACGCCGGCGATCTCGGTAATTTGCCCCCCTTGCACCCGCGCGCGAAACAGCAGTTCGGCCCGTTCCGGATCGTCGATCAACCGGTCCTGCTCTTGCACCAGCCCGCTGGCCAGAAGCGTTTCGCGTGCAAAAACGAGAATGTCGGCCCGCTGAGCATCGGCGATTTCTTCGCCCTCGGGTAAAAACAGGACGACGGCGTAGGTCTTGGGCGGTGCAGGCGGAGGGGGGGCGTATTCAGAATTTCGCGTCGCGCAGCCGGCTAAGATCAGCACCGTAGCAATCAGGGCGAACGATCGCAGGAGGAGGGGGATGGGGAGGGATTTCACGGAGTGATTGGGGAAAGAATATAGGACCCTCGGCAGTCGGCGCAGTTCCGAATGAAAGAGGAATAGAGACACTTCGTCGCACCTGTGCTTGACCCTTGTCAAAGGTCGGACGTGAATCGCGGCATGATTCCGACGGTTCTCATTGTAGATGACGAGCGGCACACCCGCGATGGCTTACAGCAGGCCTTGGAGGATAATTTTGATGTGTCCGTTGCGGCGAGTGCCGATGAATCGTTCAACCTGATGGCGGCGCAGGAGTTTGATGTCATCGTGACCGACTTGCGAATGCCGGGTAAGAGCGGTCTGAAGGTCATCGACAAAGCCCTCTCGTTGCCCAACCGGCCGGCGGTGTTGATGATGACGGCCTACGGGAGCATCGATACGGCGGTGGAAGCGATGCGGCGTGGCGCGGTCGATTTCCTCACTAAGCCGGTCAATATCGAACGGCTGGAGATCTTGATCAATCGGGCGCTCAAGAGCCGCACGTTGGAGGTCGAGGTGAAGCAGTTGCACGAGCGGCTCGATGATCGATTCAATTTCAACGGCATCGTGGGAGAGTCACCCCGTTTGATGGAGGTGATTGACCGCGTGAAGCTGGTGGCGCCGTCGCGAGCCACGATCTTGGTCGAGGGCGAATCCGGCACCGGAAAAGAATTGATTGCGCAGGCGATTCACCAGTCGAGTCCGCGGGCTCGCAAGGCGTTTGTGGCGGTGCATTGCGCGGCGCTGTCGGAGAATTTGCTGGAGAGTGAAATCTTTGGTCATGAACGCGGTTCCTTTACTGGCGCGACCGAGCGGCGAATTGGTCGATTCGAATCGGCAGATGGCGGCACGCTGTTCTTGGACGAAATTGGCGAGATTTCGGCGTCGACGCAGGTGAAATTGTTGCGGTTTCTCGAGACGCGGACGATCGAGCGAGTCGGAGGCAGTAAACCGATTGAGTTGGATGTGCGCTTGGTGGCGGCGACGAACCGAAGTTTGGAAAGTTTGGTGCGAGAAGGTAAATTTCGGGAGGATCTTTTTTTCCGGCTCAATGTGGTGAGTATCGTGATGCCGCCATTACGTGATCGAATTTCGGATATTCCGCCCCTGTTGGGACACTATCTAAAACAATTTGCCGAAGAGAATGGCTTACCCGTTCCCGCCTTGGAGCCGGGGGCGTTGGCGACGCTTTCGAGCTACCGGTGGCCGGGCAATATCCGGGAACTTGAAAATCTGGTGAAGCGTCTGGTCGCACTC
>CAXBOL010000835.1:0-2672 GCA_963977295.1 uncultured Opitutaceae bacterium | reverse complement strand
TGGGACGACGAAGGATTTATCGCCATTGTTCGCACGGGAAAGGGCGGTTTATTGAGTCGGGAAATGCCATGGCAGGCTCACAAAACGATGCGAGACGAAGACTTCACGGCTATTCTGGCCTACCTTAAATCCATGCCCGCCGTGAAGCACCTCGTGGTGAACCAAGCGCCCCCCACCTGGTGTGAAGTTTGCGAACAAAGCCATGGGGGCGGAGCGGCCAACAAGATCTCCGCACCCGATTCCTTCGATCCCAATTATACATCGCCTTGGGACCTAGCCGGGACTTACGGCAACGAATCGGGTAAACCTTCACGCACCGTAGTAAAGCAGGCGGAACATTGGCTAATCGCCAGGGCCGATGCGGAACCCACGCCTTTGATCGCCGTCGCGGAGAACAAATACCAAGCCGTCGGTTTCACCAACTTCATTAGCTTTGAAATCGACGAAACGGGTGAGGTGACTTCCTTGCGAGAATTTGGATGGAATGAAAGGCGCTTTGCTCGACGGCGATGACCCGATTCGTTCACCCCACTGCCACGGTTCCTTCCAGCGTGGATGGAGCGAACATTTCTCCGATCTCGACCGACACCTCGGCAGGCCGCAAGACTTCAACTCGACTTGCGTCACGCTATCCCCAACCTCGGCGATCTAGTCATTCCCTGATGCCCCACCCTCCCGCTGTATTCCTGAGTTATGCCTCCCAAGATGTGCAGGCCGCTCGACGAATCGCGGACGCTCTCCGTGGGTTCGGCATCGAAGTCTGGTTCGATCAAAACGAATTGCGCGGCGGCGATCAGTGGGACGCGAATATTCGCGGCCAGATCACGTCAGGCTGTTGGTCTAAACCACTTTCAGCGCAACCTCAGAGGCTCTGCCTTATGGCAAATGTCGCTTAACTGATTGAAGTGACTCGCCCAGTAATTTCATCCTGTTTCGAGTTCCCTTTCCTTACCTCATGAACGCGCTCCTCCTCACCGCTCCGTCCAAACTTGAATTCACTGACTTCGCCACGCCCGTGCCCGGTGCCGATGACGTCCTAATTCGCATCCATGCCTGCGGCATCTGTGGCAGCGATATTCACGGTTGGGACGGCTCCAGTGGACGACGCCACCCTCCCCTCATCATGGGACACGAAGCCGCCGGTGAAATCGCGCAACTCGGGACCAACGTAACCGGCTGGTCGATCGGCCAACGCGTCACCTTCGATTCGACGATCTACTGCGGAAAATGCCCGGCCTGTAAACGCGGCGACGTCAATCTCTGCGACGACCGCCGGGTGCTCGGCGTTTCGCCCGACACCTACAAACAGCACGGCGCGTTCGCCGAATACGTCGCCGTGCCCGCCCGCATTCTCTATGCCCTCCCCGACGGATTGTCCTACGAGGAAGCTGCCTTCGCCGAACCCGTGTCCATCGCTTTGCACGGAGTGAAACGCGCTGACATCCAACCCGGTGATACGGCCGTCGTGATCGGCAGTGGGATGATTGGCCTGCTCGTCATCCAAGCCCTCCGCGTCGCCGGCGTCGAGCGTGTCATCGCCGTCGATCGTGAAGCCAGTCGACTCGCCACCGCCCTCGAACTCGGCGCCACTGACACCGTGACGGTCGAAGACGATACCACCGCGGCCAAGATCATCGCGCTCACGAACGGCCGCGGCGCCGACGTCGTGCTGGAAGTCGTCGGCATCGAACCCACCGTAAACCTCGCCATCGCCTGCACGCGCCCAGGAGCCCGCATCGGCCTCATCGGCAACCTCGCTCCCAACATCAATTTACCGCTGCAACTGGTCGTCACTCGCGAACTTTCCCTGCTCGGTAGTTGTTCGTGCGCCGGCGAATATCCTCAAAGTCTCGAGTTGATCACCAGCGGACAAATTAAAGTGAAGCCCCTGATGGCCGCCACCGTCCCTCTCGAGGATGGCGCCGAGTGGTTCGCCAAACTCAGCGCCCCCGACGGCGGCAAATACCTCAAAGTCATCCTCAAGCCGTAGTTGAGTTTTTTATCCACAGATTCACACCAATAGACACAAATTCAATTATATCGAACTCCTCCCCTTCATAATAGGTTACATCGCGTAATCCCGCCGGGCAAAATCTGTGGTTTGAAATAAATCCGGTATCTGAGCACACCACCTTTGCGGACCTATCGCCTTGGCGACTTTGCGTTAAGATGCGTCTAGTTTAATCGAAACTTCAGGTATAAGTTTAAACCCAGTTCCTCATGATCAAATTCCGCTTTCCCCTCATCCTTGCCACTTTCGCTTTCGCCTCCACCGCGCTCGCTCAGGACACCACCAACTTTCCGACTATCGGTGGGATAACCCGCCTTGATCCCGCCTTCGATGCCCTCATCGCACCCGGCACGAAAATCGAGGTCCTCGCCTCCGGCTTTACGTGGTCAGAAGGTCCCGTATGGGACCGTGCCAACGAGCGTCTGCTCTTTTCCGATGTCCCTGAAAATCGCATCCATACCTGGAGCGAAGCCAGTGGCCTGAGTGTCTTCATGGAGCCCTCCGGTTACACCGGCGTTTTCCCCCACACCAGGGGCAAAGGCAGCAATGGCCTGACCTTCGATGCCGCCGGACAACTGGTCCTCTGCGAACACGGCGACCGCCGAGTTTCGGTGCTCCTCAACGACGGCGGTAAGCGCACGCTGACCGATAACTATCAAGG
>CAXBOL010000834.1:0-2673 GCA_963977295.1 uncultured Opitutaceae bacterium | reverse complement strand
CGGACGCGTTGACCGACGAAGGTCGGAAACTGGTGCGGCACTTTGGGGTTGGGGACTATGGTGCGCACGTGAATACGGTGGACGCGAACTTACTTTCGGATGGCCGCGTGCTGTTTGGGTCTTATGGGGGCGTGGTTATTTTCGACGGGCAGACCTGGGAGTTTTTACCCGTGGCGGAAAACTTCATCATGGATCAGGCGATTCTGACAGATGATGAAATTTACGTCTCCGCGGGAGGGATCTTTGGGCGCTTGGTCCGGGGGAGTAACGGACGTTATATTTACGAGTCGTTGATCGACCGGGTTTTGGAGAATCCAGCTGATTATGGCGTGTCGGGATCGATGTTGGTCCATGAGGGCACAGTGTGGGTTTCGACGGAGAAAGTGATGTTCTCCTGCCGCGACGGAGTGATTGAGCACGTGCCATGGCCGGAGGAAAAGCTCACGCGTTTAGGCGTAGGCACCGAAGGGTTGTTGGCCTATCGTTCCGGGGAAGGCGTTTACCAATTGGAGGCGGGCGGGTGGGTGTTGCGATGGAGTGATGCGCTGATGGCGAATCTGGCGGGACGGGTGGAGTGGGCCAAGGCACGACCGGGGTCTGGTGCGGTGGCGACGTTGATGGGAGGTGAAAGTGGGATTTTCGATCTGCGGGCAGACGGAAACTACGCGCGGGTATTTCCGGTGGAGTGGCCGGACTTGAAGGAACGTCGGCTGCGTAGAATAGTGCGCTTGAGGTCGGGCGACTTGTTGGTCTCAGGCGATAAGTTGGGCATGGTGATTTTACGCGAAGGGCAGGGAGTGGTGCAGCGGGTGAATGTGTCCACCGGGCTTAAACACGACACTGCGCTGGGGCTGGTGGAAGATCTTGAAGGAGGAATCTGGATGGCGGGCCTGGTGGGGATTCACCGCTGGGAGCCGCAGTTGCCGATCACGTGGTTTGACGCCGATCGGGGGTTGGGAGAGGGGTCGATTTCTGATGCGATTGAGCACGACGGCACGCTATATGTGATTCAGTCGGAAGAGATCTATCGGTTGATTCCGGATGAACCCGAAGTCGGGGCGCGGTTCGAAAAAGTGGTGGCGGAAGGCGTGGCGGAAATTGCTGACGCCATCAGTTTTCACGGCGATCTCTTGGTTTCGATCGAGCAGGGGTTGGGGCGGATGAGAAAGGACGGAACGATTGAAGTCCTGATCGAGGAACCGGATTTGCAGTTTGGGGAAATCTTCGATCTGCCCTATTACCCGAATCACTTCATGCGTTCGACTCGAGGACTCAACGCGATTTACGAGCGCAGTGCGGAAGGGGCTTATCGACGTGTGGGGGCGGTAAACCATGGGTCTTCGAGTATCAACAGCGTGCAGAGTCCGAGTGGGGATGTGTGGATCACGACGGTGGGGCAGGGGGTGGTGCGGATGAATCTTGCGCCGGACCCGATCGACGTGGATTGGGCAAATCTGACCTTTGATCGGGATTCAGCAGTGCTGGGTTACGACGCGGCTGATGTCACGGCGTTGGCGGAACGGCTGTATAACGGAGTGTGTGTGACTTCGCCGAACAACGTGTATCGCGTGATGGGGATGTCGCGTCGGCTGGAGAAGTGGAATCCCTTGGATTTATATGAATCGCCCCCGACCTTGATCTTTCCCCAGGAGCCCCAGCCGGACGGGTCGTTTTGGACCAGTGTTGGACAAAACATGGTGCGTTCGAAGACGGGGTTGGCCCGGGTAATCCCGCAGGCGGGAGGGGGGTATCAGGTTGAGTCCGCGCCCGCGCCGATACTGGAACTGATGGGCCCCAATGGCAGTCCGTCGGTGTATCTGCAGAATAAGGACGGAAAGCGAATCCTCTGGGTGATGGAGACGAATGTTTTGCGGTGGGAATTGGACCGACCCGTGCCCGCGGCGGTGCCATGGGTGCCCCATTTGAATCGAGTCAGAGCGGCCGGAGAGTGGCGGTCCCCGCGTGGTGGGGCGGTGCAGGCCTTCCCGTTTTCGACGGAACCGATTGAGTTTACGTTTGGGGCGACTCGATATGGTCGCGGGACTCCCGTGTTGTTCAGGACGCGATTGGTAGGCTACGACGAGGGGTGGAGCGATTGGGGGGCGGGAGTGAATATCCGCTTCACTAATTTGAAGGGTGGACCGTTCAGGTTTGAGATTCAGGCACGGGATCGGGAGGGCAGTGAGAGTAAGGTCTTTGGTTATACGTTTCGGGTGCTGCCGCCCTGGTATGAGCGTCCTGCGGCATTCGCGATTTACCTGCTGATCGCGGGGCTCGCGATTTGGGGTTATATTCGATGGCGCACTAAAGCCTTGCGCGGGGAGCAAGCTCGTTTGGAAGCACTGGTGGACGAACGGACCGGTGAGCTGGCCACGGCGAAGGATTCGGCGGAGAAAGCCAACCAAGCGAAAAGTCGTTTCCTCGCGAACATGAGCCATGAACTGCGCACGCCGTTGAATGCAATTATTGGATACGCTCAGCTGTTGAACCGTAGTCGGGAGCTGGCGACCAAAGATCGCGAGAAGGTGACAATCATTCATGGCAGTGGTGAACATCTGTTAGGGTTGATCAATGAAGTGCTCGATCTGTCGAAGATCGAAGCGGGTCGGGTCGAACGTCGGGATGCACCGTTTGATCTTCCAGCGCTGGTGCAGCAAATTGCGGGAGGGGCTC
>CAXBOL010000833.1:0-2678 GCA_963977295.1 uncultured Opitutaceae bacterium | reverse complement strand
CCACTGCGGACGGCCCGGCGGTCCGTCCCTACCTTTCTATAGAACAAAGCTTTCAAGACGTTGGTATTATTTGTCAGTCAGGCCTTATGTCCGACATTCTGGTAGGTTTTGGTTTCAATTTCTCAAGAGGGAATGGAGTGAGTCACAAAAGTTGAGAACCAGTCACTTCCTTCTTTTTGATCGTCGGTAGAAAGTCCATTGGCGAATGGACTTTGATATTAGAGGTCTACTTTTCCGATAGCAGTTTGAGCGCGGTTGCGGCGGCGTCCTTTGCTATCAGCAACTCAAAGGCTTGTCGGATACTCTCGGGCTCGCCCCGGAGTTTCATCTCGTGAAGTCCCTGGTTGATAATTGAGGCCCGTTGTAAGTCGGGTAGGCGAAGTAAGCCACAGAGTTGCTGATGAAATGACCTATCTTCCTGGGCGGCACTGATCAGTCGGGACAGTTGGTCCGTCGTATCATCGTTGGATTTATTACTCCGCAAAATGGTCATGAATCGAACTCATGAAGGTTAACGAGTTTGGCGGACGTAAAGCCAGCGGGCAAGGGCAGGAAGCACGACGATCGCTGCGACCATGTTGACCAGAAACATGAAGGTGAGCAGCACGCCCATGTCGGCTTGAAACTTGAGGTCGGAGAAGATCCACGTGCTGACGCCAATCGCGAGGGTAAGTCCGGTGAAGACGACGGCACTGCCGGTGCGCGTGAAGGCTTCATACATGGCGTCTTCGAAGACCTCTCCACGCCGGAGTGATTCCGAAAGCCGCGAGAAAAGGTAAATGCCGTAGTCGACACCGATGCCTACCCCCAACGCCACCACCGGGAGGGTGGAGGTTTTCAGGCCGATCTGCAGATAAACCATCAGGGCGTATCCGAGGTAACTCACGAGCAGCAACGGGAGCACGATACAGATGGTGGCCCGAATAGACCGGAAGGTGATCAAACACAGGGTGATGACCGCGCCAAAGACCCAGAAAACGATCGGGTATTGAGCGGCTTGCACGACTTCGTTGGTGGCGGCCATGACGCCGGCATTCCCCGTTGCGAGACGAAAGCGCACTTTGTCGGACGGGTTTTCGGCAGCGAATTTCTTTACCGCATCGGTGATTTGCGAAAGTGTTTCGGCCCGATGGTCGGTGAGGAAAATCATGATCGGCATGACGCTGCCGTCGCTGTTAAGCAGACCCGTGGAGGTCTCAATGGGCGATATGGCCTGGGCCAAGGCTTGAGGATTGGATGGCAGCACACGCCATTTGAGCGAACCTTCATTCCAGCCCGCGTTGATGGTTTTCGCGACGGTGGGTAGGCTGATGATGGATTGAACCCCGGGGACTTGACGCATCACGCCGGCAAATTCGTCCATTAACGTCACGACGTCGTGATCGACACAGGCATCGGGACCGCCTTCGGCTACGACGGACAGGATATCAACGCCGATCGTGAATTTTTCGGTGATCACTCGGCTGTCTTCGTTGTAGCGGGAAGATTGGCGGAACTCCGGCACGCCGGCGTGAATATCCCCGATGCGCACTTGCTTGGATTGCCCAAAGGCCCACCAACCGAGGACGACACAGCCGGCAATTACGGCCAACGAAACGACCGGATGCATCACAATGCCAATCTTACGCCACGCGCGGTCAGTGCGTTCTCGACGTTTGCCGATGTGTTCCCGGTAGTGGTCGGGTAATTCGACATAGGACAACAGAATGGGCAGGAGAAAGAGGTTGGTGATGATGATCACGGCCACACCCAAGGCCGATGTAATGGCGAGTTCACGAATCACCTCGATTTTGATGATCAACATGGTGACAAAACCAAGCGTATCGGTCAGTAGCGCGACGCCGCCGGGCACGATGAGCTGACGAAACGCGGATCTCGCGGCATCCAGGCTCGATTGGCCACTAAACGCTTCGGAGCGGTAGGCCCGCATCATCTGCACTCCGTGACTCACCCCAATGGCGAAAATCAAGAAGGGCACGAGAATCGAATAGGGATCGAGGCCGAACCCGAGCGCATTGAGGGTGCCGAGTTGCCAAATCACTGCGATGAACGCGCAGCCCAGCGTGAAGGCCGTGAGCTTGAGTGATTGGGAATAGAACAGCACCAAAACGCCGGTGATTACGAAGGCGACGGCGAAGAAAAAGATGACGTTTTGAGCCCCGTCACTGATGTCGCCAATGACCTTGGCGAAGCCGATGATGTGCACCCCGAACCGCACGTCCAGGGCCCAGCCCTGGAATTGATCGCGCACTTTTTCCTCGAGGGCTTGCGCGACGGCGATGTAGTCGAGTTGTTCACCGGTGGAGGGATCGACTTCGAGGAGCTGCGCGGTGATGATGGCGCCGGAAAAGTCGTTGGCGACGAGCTGGCCGAGTTTGCCTGATTTGATGATGTTCTCGCGGACCCGATCGAAGTTTTCAGGGGTGGGGGTGAAGTCAGCCGGGATGACGTTGCCGCCGGCGAAACCATCGTCCACCACTTCGACGTAGCGAACGTTGGGGGTGAACAGGGATTGGACCTGCGCCCGGTCTACTCCCGGTAGGAAAAACACGGCGTCGGTGGCTTTTTCGAGGGCCGCGAAAAACTCCGGAGTAAAGATGGTGCCGTCTCGCGCCATGAGCGCGATGACGATCCGATTGGCGCCGCCGAACTCGGTTTCGTATTGCGTGAACGTCTTG
>CAXBOL010000832.1:0-2679 GCA_963977295.1 uncultured Opitutaceae bacterium | reverse complement strand
CGGTCATCTGCGAGACCCCCTTCATGAACACCCGCATGTCGGGATCACCGATGAGGGGGAGCGCCGATTGCAGGAGCAGGAGGCCGAGGCCAACACAACGAATGGTTTTCAAGGGGGGGTTCGAAGAACCGCTATCACGATTTAAAAGCACTCTTGCGCCAAGCCAGAAATGGGGGACGATTCCTCCTCGCCTCCGGTTCGCCGCGCTGGTGTATGCAACGATTTTATCCTGTCGTTTGGTGGATCAGGTGTGGGCTTGCCCTAGGTCTCGGGCAGCTGGAGATGGATCGTGCGTGGGCGGCGCCGAACGAATTGGGTCGGCCCATTTTGCGGCACTACACCCCGGGTGAACATCTGCGAGGTCGCGAAAGTCGGGTCATGATTCAGGACCACACCGGTGTGGTCTATTTTGCCAACGGCGATCATCTTATCAGTTTTGACGGATTTAGGTGGAGCTTTGTTAAACTGCCTTCGGAATCAGGCGGCGTGCTGCAGTTCGCTAAGACGGAGGATGGCACCATTTATTTAGGCGGGATCGGAGTGATGGGTTACCTGCGCGGCACGGGGGACGCGGTGGAGTTTGTGTCGTTACGCGAACAATTGCCTCCGGCTGGTCAACAGATTGACATTATTCAGGCGGTGGCGGCGGTCGGCGATACGGTCGGTTTCGCGGACGATACGAACCTCTACCTTTGGCGGGGCGGCCGGTTTACGGTGGTGCCATTTCCTACGCCGACGCACTCCCATGGTGAGCGCTTGTTTGGCGGGGAAAAAACCCTGTATGTGACGGGACTGGGGTATGGTCTGGGTCGGGTGGTGGCAGATCAGGTGGAACTCATTTCGGATGATGTTGTGTTGAGGGAAAATCAAGTCGTGTTGGTCCACGAAGAGCTGGATGGAAGCTGTCAATTTTTGACGGCGGAAAGTGGACTCTACGAGTTGCGGGATGGACGCGTGACCGCGGTGAAAACCGAGCTGAATCGATGGGTGCGAGGAAAACGAATTTTCCGGGCGATGCGGCTCAGGGATGGATCGTGTGCGGTGGGATTTTCGGCGGTGAGTGGAGATGGAGGGATGCGGTTTGCCGCCGACGGCAGTTACCTCGGGCCCCTCGATACCTCGATGGGGTTGTTGGTGAAAACAGTGCGGGGGTTCCGGGAAGACACGGAGGGAGGGCTGTGGATCGGCACGGAGGCGGGGGCGGCGCGCTTGGAGTGGCCTTCGCCGATCACGATCTTCGATGTGGTCAATGGACTCGGGCAGGGCGAGGTCATGGATGTGGCTCGCCATGATGACGGGTTGTATGCCGCGACGACAGAAGGGCTTTTCCGACTTTATCCGGGGGATGAATCAGGTCGGGCGGCGCATTTCGAACGAGTGTTAAACCGGGCGGTGACGGCCGTGGTTTCGCATCCGGAGGGCATGTTGGTTTTGGCTCGCGGAGGCGTGCAACGGATGGGGCCAACCGGGTTGGAGCTGCTGGTCGAGCTGCCGAAAGAAACCGGGGCGTTACGAAAATCGCGGATCGATCCCAATCGGGTGTGGATCGGCACGGCTGAGGGCGTAAGATCTTTGCGATGGCGGGAAACGGGATGGGCGGAGGAAACCCCCGTGGTCGGGCTGGAGGTTTCGGTGCGAAACCTGGATGAAACGGCGGAAGGAAAGCTGTGGGTGGAATCGGTTGAAGGTCAGGTATATCAACTGAGTTTTGCCCCGGGACGGGTCGCCTCCCCACAGATCGAAAAATGGGCCAGTCTGATTAGCGTGCCGGAAACAGTGAATATGCCGCGCGGGTGGGCGTCCGCAGCCTTGAATCTGCCCCAGCGGGTGACCGCCACCATCGGGAAAGTGGGCCGGAGCTGGTTGGAAGCGACCAGCGAAGGGCAGGTGCGATGGGTATGTGGTGCTCGGGGACTGGCCCGAATCGATCTGGAGCGATCATGGCCACCCTCGACGCCGTTCGCGGTGTATCTCACGGCCCCCGGATTGATTGAGGGCACTCGACTGCCGCCGAAACCGCCCACGTTGGAGTTCAATTTTGTTGCCCCCCGACAGCGCGCGACCAGCGCGGTGGAGTATCGGACTCGACTCGCGGGACTGGAGGAGGAGTGGACGGCGTGGAGTGCGAAACGGGCACGGAATTTTGTGCGACTTCCATCCGGTCGGTATCGGTTTGAAGTGCAGGCGCGCGATGCCGAAGGGGTGATGACTGAAGAAGCTAGTTTGGGCTTCGTGGTGCAACCGGAATGGTGGGCCGCGTGGTGGGCGATTTTGGGATACATTTCAGCTGGAGGTGGTTTGGTGTTGGCCGTGGCGGAGTTGCGCACTCGAACGCTTCGCCGCCAGACGGAACAGCTGGAGGCCGTCGTGGCTGAACGCACGCATCAGCTTGCCCAGCACGCGCAGGAATTGGATCGGCAAAATCATGAATTGGTGCGGCTTAACCAACTGGAATTAGACGATAAAATTGCGGCGCGACTGGCGGAGGAAAAAGCGCGACTGGAAGTGCTGCGCTACCAGCTCAACCCCCACTTTCTGTTCAATACGTTGGCGTCGATCAGTGCCTCGCTGCCGGCGGGGATTTCGACCGCCCGGGAAATGCTGGAACGGCTGGGAGACTTTTGTCGGCTGACCTTGTATCGGGGAGATGATCAGGAATGGACGACCCTGGACCATGAG
>CAXBOL010000831.1:0-2687 GCA_963977295.1 uncultured Opitutaceae bacterium | reverse complement strand
CGATCAATATCGCGACACTTTCGTGGCCCTGCGGGCTGATTGCGATCCCGGTTCGCCGCTGCAGATCACCGTCGAACAAATCACGTCGTTCGACAATTCACTTGCCTAACAATGCGCCCAGCAAACAGTTCCCTTTTCACCTTTCAACTCACCTTTTCTTGTGAGCACTAAATCGACCGCTAAACCCACTTCTTCTGTCTCCAAATCGGCCACCGCGCCGATCAACGCTGATCTATCGGCGGAGGCCAAAATTGAACTCTATCGCAAGATGATGCGCATCAGGCGGTTCGAAGAACGCAGCCTCCGCGCCTACCAAGGCAAAAAGATCGGCGGGTTCCTCCATCTTTACATCGGTCAAGAGGCCGTCGCCGTGGGATGTTGCTCCCTGATGGGCCAAGACGATCATGTCATTACCGCCTATCGTGATCACGGTCACGCCATTGCCGTCGGCATGGACACCAAACCGCTCATGGCTGAGCTCTACGGCAAAGTCACGGGATGCTCCAAGGGCAAGGGAGGCTCGATGCACTATTTCGCCCCTTCGCTCAACTATTGGGGCGGACACGGCATCGTGGGCGGTCAAATCCCCCTCGGCACCGGCTTGGCCTACGGCGTAAAATACCAAGGCAAAAAAGGCGCCGCGATGGCATTCATGGGCGACGGTGCGGTTAATCAAGGCGCCGTCCACGAGGCCATGAATCTCGCCGGACTCTGGGATTTACCCTGCATTTTCGTGATCGAGAACAATCGTTATTCGATGGGAACGTCCCAACTACGTTCTTCTGCTGGCCCGGGATTGGCCGAACGCGCCGCCGCCTACGGCATCAATTGGGCCAAGTGCTTTGGTCACGATATCTACGAGGTCCGTGACACCATGGACACCGTGCTGAAACTCGCTCGCGACAAATCGAAGCCTTCTGTCGTCGAAATCGACACCTACCGCTATCGTGGGCACTCCGTCGCCGACCCCGACAAAACCTATCGGACCCGTGACGAGGTCGATGAATATCGGAAAAACAAGGACCCCTTGATCGCTTTCAAGGCCACCCTGCTGGCTGAGGGCGTGTTAACCGAAGATTCCGCCTCCGCCATCGATAAAGCAGCCCGAGAAGAAGCCGACGTCGCCGCGGAATTCGCCGAAGCCAGCCCATTCCCCACGACCGAAGACATCCAGAAAGACGTCTATTGGGAAGCCGACAACCCAGATCAACGCACGTCCAAGGGCCGACTCTTTTTCTAAGCGAGTCCGCCATCCCTCCTTCGTAATTCGCAACTCTGAATTCGTAATTTCCCATGTCTGTTTTGACTTACCGTGAAGCGGTCCGTGCCGCCCTTGCCGAAGAATTAGCCCGCGACGAAAACGTCGTCCTCATGGGCGAAGAGGTCGCCCAATTTAACGGGGCCTACAAGGTCTCGGAAGGCCTGCTCGAAAAATTCGGCCCCAAACGCATCGTCGACACCCCCATCAGTGAAGCCGGTTTCATCGGCACCGGTATCGGTGCGTCCATGCTCGGTGTTCGCCCGGTGATGGAACTGATGTTCTGGTCGTTTTACTCGGTCGCGTTCGACCAGATCCTCAACAACGCCGCCAACGTGCGCTACATGTCCGGCGGGCTGATCAATTGCCCGATCGTCATCCGCGGCCCGGCCAACGGCGGCACCAACGTCGGAGCCACCCACTCGCATACGCCGGAGAACGTGCTGGCCAATCACCCGGGTGTCAAAGTCGTGGTGCCTTCCACCGCCGCCGACGCTAAGGGTCTGCTCAAGAGCGCCATCCGCGATAACGATCCCGTCTTCTTCCTCGAGAACACCATCCTCTACGGCGAAAAGGGCGAAGTTCCCGACGACGAGGATTTCATTATCCCGCTCGGCGTCGCCGACGTAAAACGCGAAGGCACCGATCTCACCATCGTCACCTACGGTCGCTGTGTGCTGCACTCCCTCGCCGCTGCTGAAATCATCGCCGAAAAGCACGACGCCTCGGTCGAGGTCGTGGATCTACGCTCCATCCGCCCGCTCGATTTCGACACCGTGCTCAAATCAGTGTCCAAGACCCACCGCGTCTTGATCGTTGAAGAACAAAAACCCTTCGCTTCGGTCGGCACCCAACTCGGATTCATGATCCAAGAGGAAGCATTCGACGAACTCGATGCCCCTATCCTCCGCGTCACCACCGTCGACGCGCCCGCGATCTACAGTCCTCCCGTCGAAACTGAACAGCTTCCCAACGTGGAACGGGTCCTCGCCGCCGCGTTGAAAGTCCTGGAGTCCTAACTCCGATCGCCCCCTCGCCCCCCGCACTCATTCCTCACATCTTCTAAGAAACATAATGGCCGACATCATTGAAATGCCAAAACTCAGCGACACCATGACGGTGGGCACGCTGGTCAAGTGGTTAAAAAAAGAAGGCGATACTGTCGCCAGTGGCGACATGCTCGCCGAAGTCGAAACCGATAAAGCCACCATGGAGCTCGAATGCTTCTTCGACGGCACGTTGGTCAAAATCTTCGCCGCCGAAGGTGCTCAGGTCGAGTTGGGCGAACCCCTTTGTGCCGTCGGCGAAAAAGGTGAAACCGTTGAAGCCCCCGCCAAGAAGAGTGCCCCGGCCCCCGAGCAGCCGAAGGAGTCCAAGCCCGCGGAAAGCTCCTCTGATACCCCCCCCAGCGCGCCGCCGCCGCCCGCTC
>CAXBOL010000830.1:0-2689 GCA_963977295.1 uncultured Opitutaceae bacterium | reverse complement strand
CGGCAGTTGACGATGATGGGGGATCTTTCGCCGTTCATGAAGCTCGTGAAACAACGCTTTTCAGTTTGGTTTAATCGGAGTCATCAACGCTACGGCACCTTGTGGGCCGAACGGTTTAAGAGTGTGCTGGTGGAGGCAAAATCAGGCGTCATGCGAACTATGGCGGCTTACATCGATCTGAACCCGGTTCGAGCCGGAATCGTCAATGACCCAAAGGACTATCGGTTTTGTGGTTACGCTGAGGCGGTGGCTGGACACCAATCCGCCAGAGCGGGTCTTGTGCAACTGGTCGAAGGCGGCCGCATCCACGGCTGGAATTGGACGCAAGGTACTTATCGCGAAACGCTCTTCGGCAAGGGGTCGGCTCCGAAGGAAAACGGAGCCAGTATCGACGCAGCAGCGATGCAGAAAGTGATTAAATCAAAGGGCCGGCTGCCACTCCACGAGGTGCTCCGGTGTAGGGTGCGGTATTTTAGTGATGGTGCGGTGCTAGGTGGATACGCGTTTGTGCAAAAGCACCTCGGCACCTACCAAAAACTCACCGGGAAACGAAGCCGCACGGCGCCACGACCCATTCCTCAAGTTACGGACTGGGGGGATCTCTCTACTTTGCGCGGCCTCAGGCGGAATGCGTTTGGAAGCTGAATTGAATCGGTTCCAAGTGAATGCGTAACCCTTCCGACGGACCGCCGTTCAACCCACCGTCGAACGTTTCATGTTTTCGCGGCTCCGAATCACGGCTATCTGGGTTTCACGCGTGTTCGGGACTGATGACCTGCGCGGTGAAATCGCGAGCAAGCTCGCTCCTACATTCGGAGTCGCGATGGGGGAGGATTTTCGGGATGCGTTCACCCCGAGTCTTTTGGGCGGTAGATTTGGCTGAGTTGGCGGAAGAGGAGCTCTAGTTGGGTGTAGTAGTCGTCGGTCTCCATGGTTTCTTTTTGGAGGCGGAGTTGTTCGACTTTGGCCTCCAGTTCATCGCGGGTCTTGCGTTGATCGTCGGTGAGATTCTGTTCGTCGAGGGAGGGGATCAGACTGATGAGTTTCGCGCGTTTGCCGTCGGGAGAATCAGTGGGTTGCCGGGCTTTTTTGATCAGACGTGTGCCGTTGAACCAATCGAAGGGGGTGCCGCGGCCGTCGCCGTTGTCGTCGATGAGGGCGTGTTCGGTGGAGAGACGGCCATTTTCGTCGTAGAATAATTCGGTTTCGTTGGCGGCGAAAATGAAGGCTTCCAGCACCGAGGTCTGTCCGTCGCGGTCTATGTCGGCCTGCGGATCGGCGACCGCCTTGGCAAACCGCTCGCCGAAGCGAGCGTAATTGATCTCGTTGGCGTTTTCGGTGGCGCTGATGACGATGCGGTTGGGCGCCGAGAGGGCGTTGACAAAGGGGGCGCTGGCGGAGCCGCCGTGGACGATTACCATGGGGCGCGAAAACGGAGCCAGCCATTCGCGTAGTTCAGTGGAGGATACGTCGGGGCCGCGGAGGTTGAGTTTGGCGATACGGCCATCAAAGGTGCCGTGGCCGATGTAGACGAACCAAAGTGGAGCGGTGCCGCTGGTTGGTTGCGCGGCCAGCCAGTCGCGGAGTTCATCGCGGAGCGAAGGTGTGGTCGTGGCGGTGTCGGTTTTGGCTTTGATGGCGGCGCCAATCGTATGGACGTCGAGCCCCGCTAGATCGCCGGCATCGATCCATGTGTCAGTCGTGCGTTGAAACGGAGCCAGATAGTCTGCTTCACCGGGAGCCCCCATGACCAAGAGCAGGTCTCCGTTGGCGGAGACGGAGAGTGCGGAGGCAATCGAGAGGATAACGTGTCGGAGGAAACGAAGGTGCATTAGGCGAGTCCTTTCCAGCGGCGCCAGACCCATTCGGCGACAAAGCACAGGAGCACGAGTCCGAAGATGGTGCCGTTGTGCCATAGCGAACTGGCGTGGGTTTCGGTGATGGGCGCAGGTGCACGCACGAGTTCATCGGCGAGGTCATCGAGATCGGCGAAGGTAAGCAGGCGACCGCCGGTTTGGCGGGCAATTTCGGCGAGCAGGGCGGTATTGGGATCGAGAGAGGCGAACTCTTCGGCGACGGGGTCGTTGACCCAACCGGCTTCGGCGGTGCCAATGAGGCGGCCGTCGGCATCGCTGACTTCGACTTGGGCAAGGTAGCCGCCGGGTTCGCGTCCGGTGAACTCGGCGATATAGCGACCGGGGGCATCGACGTCGGGTTCGGCGGCGAAGGAGACGGAGGTGAACTGTTCGGTCTCAGGCGCGTCGGTGTTCCAGTTGGCGCGGGTGATCTTGATCTGAACCTTGGCCAGATCGAGCGGATGGTATTCGTTGTCGCGGGCAATGACGGTGAGGCGACGAGCCGCACCTTGATCGGCTGAAGTGATGCGCACGCTGACGGGCGTGGGCACTTCGGTGACCAGCCAACGGGAGATCTGGCGCCAGAAGCGGGCAAGGTCGAGTTGCTCCGCTTCACCGGCGAGGCCCCAGCGCCAAAGGTCGCCGACCGTGAGTACAGCGACGCGACCAGAGCCGAAACGTTGCGCGACGAGACCGGGAAAGGCCTGGCCGGACTCGTCGGTGAGGGAGGAGAGGACAGTGGCGCCCGGTTTGGTCGCGGATACGCCGTTGGCGATGAGGAAAGGGGGCATCGCGGTCAGACGATCACGCTCATCGGACTCGATCGCACGCAC
>CAXBOL010000829.1:0-2695 GCA_963977295.1 uncultured Opitutaceae bacterium | reverse complement strand
TCATGCCACCATCTCATGCAGATTTCTCAGAGACCTCAATCCCGCGGCGTCCCGACACGATGAATTGCGGCTCCTTTTCCTCATCATTTGATGCACCGACCCTGCTGCGCCCATGATGCCCGAGCTACTCCAAAAACTGGTGGATCCCTGTCTCCCCTGGCTTCACGGGGAGCTTTGAAGGCCGCTATACCCGATTTCAGCCCACGTCGTGGGATGCTCCGGGAAGCCCGTTTCGACGGTAAACCCTGCCGCGAGCAACATCGGCGTGATGATTTCATGGGTCTTGCGCCCGTCCCGCATATGATAACTCGCGATTGCCATTCGCATGGGTTTCGAAGCTGCCGTGAACAGTGGGATCAACGCTCCAACCGCCTCAACTTCCGCCCCTTCGATGTCCATTTTAATGAAATCAGGGATCACCTCAATTCGCGCGAATAGATCGCCTGGTGAAAGCGTTTTGATATTCGCTAAGTGGGTATCACCGTGGGATCCGTCACCCACCGATTGAACTGCCGACCCACTGTTGCCCATCATGTGAAACGCGATATCGGCTGTTTTATTCCATAACCCATACGGTAATATCGTCACGTTACCGAAGCCATGCCGGTCGATATTCTTTTGCAGCAAGACTCTATTGCCAGAATCGGGCTCCATCGCATAAACGTGCCCGGCAGGCCCCACTCGCTCTGCCATTTCCAAGGTCATTTCTCCGCAATAGGCGCCCACATCCACCGCCACGTCTCCCGACTGCGGTGCACCACGCTCGAAATAGCCTGCACAGGTGTCCGCCTCTTCGATAATATTCGACATCCAGATTTCTCGACCGGAATACGTGCGATAGAGCGTCGGCCCCCGCAGATCGATCATCCTACCGGATCTCGATAAAGTGAAATTAACGAGTCTTGCCAACAAGCTCTGATCTCCGTCGATCAAACTCCATATGAAGTAAGGGTCCTGAGCAGAAAGTAAAATATCAGGACGATTCGGCCCTCCCCATATGACCCCCGAATACCGGAACTTTAGGTATTCGCCTCTGGACTCTGCGACATACCGAGCTTGTCGCATCAATGGGCTAAGTCCAAGTCGGTGCGCCAGTTTGATCCACGATCTCGGAAGAGTGCCCATGAGACTAAAATTGACTCCCCCTATCAAAAGGCAAGGCCCCACTCCTGAACGACTTATTGATCGAACCTTCCCGACTGGGCTAAACGGATTGCCGCGGCGTCAGTTCTCCTCCACGACTCGTTTTTCTGTCCCCGCTTTCTCCCCTAATCGGGCCCTCCCCTATGCTCCGTTGCCTCACTCTCACGCTAATCTCTGCGCTTTCCGCCACCGCCCTGGGGGCGGCTTCGCCAACTCCTGCTCGTCCCAACATTTTGTTCATCATGTCGGACGACCATGCGACCAACGCCATCAGCGCCTACGGCGGTCGCCTCGCCGGGGTCGCCCCGACGCCCAACATTGATCGCATCGGCCGCGCGGGCATGCGCTTGGACCGGTGTTTTGTCACCAACTCGATCTGCACGCCGAGTCGGGCCGTCATCCTCTCGGGCCAGCACTCGCATCTCAATACGGTGCGCACGCTCAACGACGCCTTTCCGGGGCCCGACGCGGGCACCCCCAATGTCGCCGAAATGCTCCGTCGCTCCGGCTACCAAACCGCGTTATTCGGCAAGTGGCATCTGCGCTCCAGTCCGTGGGGCTTCGACTACTGGAAGGTCGGTCCCGGGCAGGGTTTCTACCACAACCCCGTGTTCATCTCGTCCACCGATGGCGTCCCCTACGATCACCGCACCAACCGTAACTCACCTCGCACTCCCGGCTACTACACCGATCTCGTGACCGACTATGCGCTCGACTGGTTGCAGCAACGCGACGACGACAAACCCTTTTTCCTCATGCTGCACCACAAGGCGCCCCACGGGAAATGGGAGCCCGCCGAGCGCCACCGCGACTACCTCGCCGACGTGACCATTCCGGAACCGCCCAGCCTCTGGGAAGACTTCTCTCATCGCTCCGAGGCTACCCGCTTCATGGGCACCTCCATCACGGGTCGTCTCGCCGGCCGCCGCACCATGGTCGGCGACGTGCAGCAAAAAAACTGGCCCAGCGGATCGGTCGATATGACCGGTCTGACCGAAAAGGAGAAGGGCCAGGCCGCCTACCAAAAGTATCTCCACGACTACCTGGCCTGCGTGAAAGCCGTCGATGAAAACGTCGGCCGCGTGCTCGACTATCTCGACGAGTCCGGTTTGGCCGCCAACACCCTCGTGATCTACACCGCTGACCAAGGTATGTTTCTCGGCGAGCACGACTATTTCGACAAACGCTGGATCTACGAAGAATGCCTGCGCATGCCCTTCCTCGCCCGACTTCCCGGCCAAATTCCCGCCGGCTCCGTCGATGCTTCTCACCTCGCTTCGAACCTCGATTTCGCCCAGACCTTCCTCGATTTCGCTGGCGTAAGTGAGGCCCCTGAACTCGCCCAAATGCAAGGCCGTAGTCTGCGCCAAGTTCTTGCGGGAGAGCCGCCCCCCGACTGGCGCGATGCCGTTTACTACCGCTACTGGATGCACTTGTCAGGCCACTACATCCCGGGCCACTACGGCATCCGTGACACCCGCTACAAACTCGCCTTTTTCCACGGGCTCCCGCTCGACGCGAACCTGGGCCCGGGCAACTACCCCGCCACCAC
>CAXBOL010000828.1:0-2708 GCA_963977295.1 uncultured Opitutaceae bacterium | reverse complement strand
GCTCGCCGCCGCCGACACTGCCATGAGCGCCACCGGCCACCTTTTTAAAAAACTCGGCCCGGAATACTGGGAGGCGAAGGGAATCGACCCCACTCAATACAACGCCTCCACGCTGGTTGACATCGGCACGGGCGTTACTTTTGCCGGGATCGAGGACATGAGCCGCATCTACGGAAAGCGCTACGACCGGGAGGCGCCGCTTGACGCCGAGGAGCGCGCCGTGCTCGAGGCGCGCCTCGTTGCCTTCGAGGAACGCCTGAACTCCACCACCGATCCGGTCCTGCGCCAGAGACTGCTCACCGCCCGCACCAACGTTCGCCAAACCCTCCGGGAACGCCGATGAAAACGTATCCATTATTCATCCTCATTCTACTGGGCATGGTGGCCTCCCCCCCCTCATCGTCGTTGGCCGCGCTTCCCCGCACCCTGGACGAAGCGGAGACCTTCGTCCGTAGCCTGATTGAAGACACCTACTACAACGACCTTGGGTTCGTTTCCAACAGCAAGATCCGGCAAATGAAGGTGGGGAGAAACCCTGAAAATACGGCGGCGACGTTTTACCTGCAGCGTCAATTTCATTCGGATTATGATGTGATCATCAACGTGTCGATGGCCCCCCGCAACGGCGGCCTCGGAATCGGACACCATCGGGCGCACCACCCCCTCCAACAACATCACTACTCCGATTATGAAAGCGACACCGTGAATGCCCGGCAGCGCGAGGACTATGGGCGCATCTTCTTTCCCCTCGGACCTGAATCGGCGTGTTTTCACGTCAGGGCACATAAAGTTCGCGGCAGCAATCAAGCTGAAATTGAGGAATTGGAGTTCAATTGGCTGCCCGGTTCACAGGACAAATTCGGTATCCAAGTGGTGCGCAATCTCAGGCAAAACCTGCGGATTGACGGGAATATCGGATCAGACGCGTTCCACCACATCACCGACCGGGAGGCTTTGCCGATGATCATTGGCCTGGTTCGCGCGGCGGCGGCCAGCGGCTTCGTCGAGCCAGTGCAACTTCGGGCCACCGAAAGTTATTATCAGGCCGTCAACGCCCAGCCCCGCATCGCCTACAATGCTGATGCGCTCACCGAGTCCCCAACCCCCCCTCGCCTCATGACGGTTGCGGCAGTCCGATCGAGTGCACCGGTGTCGGCTCTCCCGATTGCCCCCGCCATTCCGGTCACCCCTCCCGCGGTCACACCTCCACCGCGAACAAAAGCGCCCAGCCTGATTCGCCTCGAACCCGAACAGGTCCTGCAAAGGGCCATCGTGCTAAAATTGGTCAACGCCGTGCCGACACCCACACCGTTCGTCACAGCCGTCCGACCCGCGACGGCACCTGCCCCGTCGTCTTTCTCACCGGCGCGACTGCCCGGGGTGCGGGGAGTGTCCCCTCGTGCCTCTTCTCCTGATTCCTCGTTTGATGAACAGGTTTTGATCGGACTGCTCTTCAATCCGGATGTCCGTCTAATCATCAACAAGCAGACGTTTGGATTCGGCGTAACGGTTTACGCTCACGCCAAGGATGACTGGGCAGCCGTCGTCATCGAAACCGAAGCCGGATATCACCTGCCGGTCGTGACCCCCAAGCACGATTTCCCCGGACCTTTCGCCAACTTCCTAAAATTGGCGAAACCACGTCCCACCAAACGCCAACTCAAGCTCGACCTGCCCCCCCTGCGCACCGCGCTGCTGCGCACCCTGTTCGAACTGCAGGAATCCTCCCGCCTGCTGGTGGGAACAGAGGCCGCCTCTCTGGTGGCAGTGGCCCCGGAGGAAATCATGACCCGGTTCAGTTCTCCCCGCATGCTGAGTCCTCTCGACGCCTTGCCTGAATCCGCTCAATGGGAGATCCAAACGGTCGCCGGCAATGATATGCTGCTGAGCATCGAACTCACGCTCCTCCGGCAGCAACGCCTCGTCAGCCGACTCATGGTTAACGGGCAGCCGCGGTATCAGTTCAGTCCGACGGGATTGCGGACCGCCCGATTGATCTTCGCACCGGAGGAAAGCTTGACCGTCACCCGTGTCCCTTCCCAACTCACGGACAACTCCCTGTCGGTTCACTTGGTGAACTCTGCGCACTTTTTCTCCGATCAAACCGCGTTGCTCACCTACCTGCCCGACGGACGGATTCGCTTCCATCAAACCGACTGGCGCGGAGGTCCGTCGGTATGGGATTTGTTCGCCAACCTGACCGAACCCGAAACCTGAATCAACTTGCACCGTGAAGCTCGCCAACATTCACCGAGCCACGAGAAAGCGACTCGCCGCCATCGTCATGATCGCAGCGGCGGTGGTCGGATTTGTCTCTCAAAGCGAGTCCAAGGACGAATACCTCGTCACCAAGGAGCGCCTCACTCGCTCCACTTTGATTCCCCTCGTCGTCACGGTGTCCCCGCTGGCTCAACACACGATCGACCTATGGGGCGTGGACGAAGAGATGGGCTACCAATGGGCGAACCTGGAAGTTCGGTATACGATCCGGGATGACTCGGGAAAGTTGCTCGGCGAAGACGGATTCAGCGCCTCTGAAAGCAACGCGAAAGGCGGATTCAAGCGCGCGGCCAACGGCGACACGGTGCACCTCTCGCCCAGTCCATCGAGCCTGCACATCGAGGTCGAATTGATCCGGGGAGACTACGTCGACATCGAAGTCTACCGGGATCTGCCCACTTGGACCGAACTCGCACCCGGTATCTATG
>CAXBOL010000827.1:0-2713 GCA_963977295.1 uncultured Opitutaceae bacterium | reverse complement strand
GCGACGAAATGCAGGCTCCGCGAGATTTGGACGGCTTGAAAATTGTCTCGGTCAGTGAGGAATCACCTTTTGCACGTCGGCTGGCTGAGGGGATGGTCGTGTTGGAAATAAATCGAAAGTCGGCGGATACGCTATCGGATGCGCGGGCTCATCTCCGCACCGGCCGAAATCTATTTTTCGTGTTCTACCGCGGCAGTTTTACTTACGTCCCCATAATGGTGCCGTGATTTCCGAAGACGGAACGGTAATCAATCACGAGGCCAACCGTAA
Organism: uncultured Opitutaceae bacterium; assembly: GCA_963977295.1. Lineage (GTDB taxonomy): Bacteria > Verrucomicrobiota > Verrucomicrobiia > Opitutales > Opitutaceae > Actomonas. The sequence goes on along the minus strand of CAXBOL010000827.1, from coordinate 2,443 downwards.
GTTTCGACTTGATTGCGCTTACGCAGCCCCGCATTCCTGATCGATCATCTCTTCGAATGAAGGAATGGTTCATTGCTTATTCAGTTCCGGGGATTCCAACTTGATTTAAGGTCAAGATCGGAGATCCTCACTTTCACCATCGGGGTGTAGCTTAGCCTGGTAGAGCGCTACGTTCGGGACGTAGAGGCCGGAGGTTCGAATCCTCTCACCCCGACCATTTTGAACTGAAAAAGGTGATCAATCATTCTCTAGGCCAATCAGGGGCTGGGCGAGGCGGAGAAAGGGAACAGGGCTGACCTGGCGATCGTTCTCCGGATCCCTCCTCGACCATTTTATGCCTAACAGGGTGGTAAAGAAAGTGGGGGGGAATTAACTCCGTAGTTTGAGAACCGCCCGCGTTCCGGTTTCACCTAAAGCTCAGTTAGAAACGGATTAAATTCTCGTTCGTTTTTAAGCGTGGTCAGTGGTCCGTGTCCCGAGGCGATTACGAGAGACTCGGACCGGTGGTTCATCACACTATGCAAACTTCGATGGAGGTGCTTGGAGCAGTAGTAGGCACCTCCAATTGATCCTGCAAACAAGAGATCTCCCGCGATAAGCAGTTGAGTTCCTTCCGGTGCGTTCTTGGCGGCGACCATATAGCAATGATGACCCTCGGTGTGACCGGGGGTCGATACGACGGTGACCCGGAAATTGCCTTCCCCGACAACGGCACCATCTTCGACAGCGACTACTCCTTGCGGTCGATCGGGATGGGACGGACCAAATACCGCCGCTCCCGGGAATCGCTGTTTAACGGCAGGAAGGCCGCCAGAGTGCTCGGTTTCGTAGTGTGTGAGGAAGATGGCCGCTATGCGCTTGATTGGGGGGGGCCATGACCTCCATAGCGGCGATTCGGCAGCTCCGGTGTCGAATAGGATTCCCCAGTCGGCGGAGCAGTCGGCAACGAGGTAGGCGTTGGCGACGCCAATTCCGTGAGGCATACGGAGGGGATACAGACAAAAAGGAAGCCCACTGATTTCAGGTAGCGGGTAGTGTCCACTCGCCACAGCAGTGAGGCCGGCCTGCTTCAGTTTGAGCACCTTGGCCAACCGCTTAAGTTCGTCGGGCGTAAACTGGCCACGATAGTCGATGACGTTTTGCAGTAATTCTGGACATACCTCGGCTAACGATGCCGCGGTGCCACAGGTGAGTCCGGCGCAGGTAATTGCTTTGTCCAGCACGTCGCCCAATTCGTCTTCCAAGGGTGCGCGTTCGATTACCATGGCACAATGATGCTTACATTGAGGTAGAGCGCAAAAATGTTTTGGCGGGAACTGAGCATTCTCACACTCTCCGGAGATGGACCAAACCCAACAAGAAGTGTTAGAAATCTTCACGCGAACCGGAGCATTGTTGCGCGGTCATTTTGTTCTGCGCTCTGGGCTCCATAGCGGTCACTTCTTTCAATGTGCCCAGGTCTGTCAGGATATGGCCGCCGTGACTCGATTGACTGAACTGCTTTTGCCGCGGCTGGCTCATCTCAATTTTGATACGGTGCTTGCTCCAGCGATGGGAGGACTGGTTATCGGTCAGGAAGTTGCCCGCCAAGCGGGAAAGCGTTATATTTTTGCCGAGAAGGTGAGTGACGTATTGGCGATAAGACGGGGATTTACCTTCAAAAATGATGAACGTGTCTTGGTGGTGGAAGACGTTATCACTCGGGGGGGGCGAGTAAATGAGGCCCTGAATCTCATTGAAGCGGGGGGAGGCACTCCGGTTGGCGTAGGAATTTTAGTGGATCGTAGCGAAGGCAAAGCGAGTTTTTCGGTTCCGGCAATTTCATTACTGGAAATGAGCTTCCCAACCTATGCCGCGGACCAAATTCCGGCGGAACTATCTGCAGTGCCGGTGACCAAACCGGGAAGTTGAGCGAGTATACGACTCCAAAAGTTAAAGGTTCGGAGCACGTGGCCCGCGACGATCAATTCGATCACATCTCTTGTATCAACGTCTTGAATGGTTTGGACTCCAAAAGGTAGGGACGGCCCCAGCCTTCGCACAAGGCTACGGCGGACACGCTGCTGAGCCGTCTGCATCTGACTCCACGCGAATCCTGCAACTCTTCGTCTTCCTGGCACGCCCACTGGCTTCATCAACCCTCTGCCTGCGGCGCGCCCAGCGGTCACGTCCTCCCACCTCAGAACACGTTGCGCCAAAGTCCATTTCTCAAAAGACCTCGGTATTTTAAGAATCTCCTTACCCCGCGAAAAACGACCGTGGATGGACGCAATCTCCGACAACATCGTCACCGGTGGCCCTCCTTTTAAGATTTTTAATGCATAATCCGGGTTCAAAAGCGATCTCGCGATTTCACACCGCGCGGGGAGAGCTGGCGTTGGAGATTTCGAGACGAGTGAACACAAAAAAGCCCGACTCGTTAAAGAGTCGGGCTTAGGGAGAG
>CAXBOL010000826.1:0-2718 GCA_963977295.1 uncultured Opitutaceae bacterium | reverse complement strand
CCAGCGGAGCCACCGATTTCAACACCACGTCTTTCATCGGCTCAAACGGATACGTGCGATCATCCTCCACCAGTGGAAGCGAACCATCGTAACCGTGATAGGCGTCGAGGCCGAGCATCCGTTTCCGCAACGCATTGTAACGGTGCAACGGCGCCGTGCCCGCTTTGACCGTCTCAACCAACGTGCGAAACACTGCTTCCGGCACGTTGTCGCCATCCAGTGCTGCTGCGAGCGTCGTCGGGTAATCGCGCGACTGCGCACCCGCCCAATCCCGTTGCAACACGCTGTTATAGATCGAGGCGTAAGTATTTTTGTTCACGACATAGGCGCCGTAGTGCGCTTCAAACGCGGCCTTGCGGTCCTCTTGTAAACGGGCGGATTCCAAGGTTTCCCGATAACCGCCGTAACTCATTTTAACTTCGCGACCATCCGACAAGGTCACGGTCGGAAAGCTAATATCCGAAATACTCAGCTCTTGATAAATGGACCGGGGGGTCTGTCGAAACTGGCTCCCAAATGAGAGCAGTTTCTCTCCGGCCTCATCCAACACATGCATCTGCTGACGATAGATTTCCATGATGGGAAACCGATAGGGCACGAGTCGCGGTTCCTGCTCGATCCATTCCCGCATTGTTGCTTCCGGAATCGTCAACATTTCGGGGGTAAACCACGAAGTCGCCGTGCCCATTTTGGCAAACAAAGCACCGACCCGTTGAAATTTGCCCGACACTTCGGTGTCTCGCGTATCCACATCGCGCTGCAGTTGAGGATAGCGATATACGAGATACTGCATTCGGCCAATTTCGTCGCTGAGTTCATGCGCGTGCGCCACCGCTTCCGGCCCACTGGCCAAGGTGCCTTTCAACGCGGCATAGGCCTCGATCTGCGACTCAAGCACTTTCATGTCCGCTTCCCACTCGACCCAGGAGGGATAGATGCGGGAAAAGTCCCATTTATATTCGTCCGAAATTTCGGCTCGATTCCGAGTGTCAGGTTTGGCGGCGGCAGAGACCATGGAGGTAGCAAATAAAAGGGTCACGGTCCCCAACAAGGGACGAATGATTCGAGGGGCGTCAGAGAAGAAATTTAACATGCCCAGCAGTCGGTCAAAACTGAGTTTGGCGCAAGCCCCCCTTGCACCTAACGGCCAAAGTGCGTTTCTACTCCACCATGATTGGTGCCCTCATCTTCGATTTCGACGGTCTGATTCTCGATACCGAGACCCCCTTGGTGCAGGCGTGGTCTCAGGTCCATATCGACGCGGGACTCGAGTTCGACGTGCGGGCGGGTCAACATATCATCGGCCACGCCGACATCGCTTTCGACCCGTGGTCCGCCTTCGGTCCAGACGCTGATGCCAGCCAACTCGAAGCCGCGTTTCAGCGGCACAAGGATGAAATCATCCGCGACCAACCCATTCTCCCCGGCGTGATCGAACTCCTGGAGCACGCCAGCGCCCTTGCTCTGCCCCTGGCCGTCGCCTCCAATTCGCACCATCACCACGTCGATGGACACCTCGCGCGGTTGGGACTGTCCTCCTACTTTCAAGCCACTCTCTGTCGCGATGATGTAACGAATCCCAAACCTGCGCCAGACGTTTACCTCGCCGCCTGCGCCGCCCTCCGGGTCGCGCCCGCACATGTCGTGGCCTTCGAAGACTCCGCCCCCGGCCACGCCGCCGCCCACGCCGCGGGCCTCAAAGTCGTGGTCGTGCCCAACCCGAGCACGCACCACAACGCGTTTCCGTTCGCTTCCCTTCAACTGAACTCGCTGGCGGATCACTCCCCCGCGGCCCTGCTCCAACTTCTCGGGTAACTCTCCGATATTGCGGCGGAGGGTCTTGCCAAACTCCCCCGATTCCCGACGATCAAATCTCCTGTGGATACGCCGCGTTTCAACGTTCTCGGAGTCGGAATTCACGCCCTCAACCTGGAGAGCGCCACGGAGCTCTTGGTGGAGTCCTCCAGCGAATTGCGGGGCAACTACGTGTGCTGCTGCGACGCCCATTCCATTAACCCATCGCCAAACGCTCAACCGCGCTTTTCTTGCCACCCCCGACGGCATGCCGCTCGTTTGGCTGGGCCGCCTTGCCGGCCATCGCCAAGTCGGTCGAGTGTATGGCCCCGATCTTCTCGCTGCGGTCTGTGCCGCCACCGCCCACACCGGCCACACTCATTTCTTTTACGGTGGCGCTCCCGGCGTCGCCACTGCCCTCGCCGAACGGATGCGGGAGCGCCATCCGACTCTGGCCGTCGTCGGTTCGCACAGCCCGCCCCAAGTCTCCGACGTCGATGATCTCCCCCTCAACGCCATCGCCCTTGCCCGCCCCGACTTCGTGTGGGTTGGACTCGGAACCCCCAAACAGGAGGCGTTCATGCGTCGTCTCGCCGAATCCGACACCGATTTTGGCACCGCCCTTGGCGTCGGGGCCGCCTTCGATTTTCTCACCGGTCGGATTCGCCAAGCCCCCCGCGCCCTCCAACGCAGTGGCCTGGAATGGCTATGGCGCACCACCCAGGAGCCCGCGCGCCTCACCCAACGCTACCTCCGCACCGCCCCCTTCTTCGCCGCGCTGTCTCTCGCCCAAGTCCTCGGACTCCGCACCTTTCCGGTCGAAGACTAGAGAGCTTAGCCATTCGTGCCCCGCCCACCCTAGCCTCGACAACAGCGGTCAAGGTCAGGTCATCCACCTTGTTCGAGAGTTTCCGGGGTAGGGCG
>CAXBOL010000825.1:0-2719 GCA_963977295.1 uncultured Opitutaceae bacterium | reverse complement strand
GTCGGCGTGCAAAATATTGCCGCCCCGTTCAAAGATCCAGCCCGAGACCTTGGCCACCAGTCCCGGCTGATCAGGACCATGCAGTAAACAGATCAAGGGTGCCGTTTCAGCCATGCCAGTCGGGTAATGGGGCTAAATGGCCGTCTCAGACGGGACGGGTATTCTTCACGAAACTTTGAATGGAACGCACGCCGATCTCCTTTTCCTTAAGCGCCTCGATCCCCTTCACCGCGGCAAACGCCCCCATGACCGTCGTCATCAAACAAACGTTGTGGGCATACGCGACCGCGCGGATGGTATTTTCGTCTTTGCGAGGAATCATGCCACCCGGGGTGTTGATCACGAGCTGCATTTTCTGGTTCTTCAACATGTCGACGGCAGTCGGCCGCCCTTCGTTGATTTTGGCCAGTCGCGACACGGTCACACCGTTTTCTTCGAGCACCTTGGCCGTGCCCCCGGTGGAGAAAATATTGAAGCCCAACTTGCTCAACCGACGAGCCAGATCGACCGCCCGCGGCTTGTCGGCATCCTTGACCGACAGAAAGACGTTTCCACTCGTGGGCAGGCCTGGTTTTGCCGCGGCCTGAGCCTTGGCAAAGGCCACGCCCAAATCGTCGTCGACACCCATGACTTCGCCCGTGGAGCGCATTTCGGGGCTCAACGTGATCATCGATCCCGGGAAGCGGACGAACGGGAATACCGACTCCTTTACGCACCAATGCTTCGGCACGATTTCCGTCGTGAAGCCCAACTCCTGCAGCGTCATTCCCGTCATTACTTTTGCCGCCAACTTGGCCAACGGAATACCCATGGCCTTGGCCACAAAGGGCACGGTGCGGGAGGCGCGCGGATTTACCTCAATGATGAACAATTCATTATCTTTGATCGCGAACTGCACGTTCATGAGACCAATCACATTAAGCTCCTTGGCCAAAGCCTTGGTCGCATCGCGGACGATCTGAAGCATCTCTTTCGACAGCGTGTGCGGAGGCATCACCATGGCAGCGTCCCCGGAATGCACGCCGGCAAATTCGATGTGTTCCAACATGCCGCCAATGATCGACGTATGGCCATCGCTGATACAATCAACGTCGAGTTCGATGGCATCTTCGAGGAACTTGTCGATCAGCACGGGTTTGTTCGGCATGACGTCAAACGCCTGGCGCACCACGTCCTTGAACTCCTGCTCACTGTAGACGATGAACATACCGCGACCGCCCAACACGAACGACGGGCGCAACAGCACGGGGAACCCGAGCTCGTGCGCACACCCCAACGCTTCGGTCTCATTCATCGCCGTCCGATTTTCCGGCTGCTTGAGTCCGACCTTTTTCAGGATGGCGGCGAAAAGTTTCCGGTCTTCCGCCATGTCAATTGACTCCGGCGAAGTGCCGATGATGTTTACGCCCCGCGCCTTCAGATCAGTCGCCAAATTCAGTGGGGTCTGACCGCCAAACTGCACTATGGCCCCATCACACTTCTCCTGTTCGTAAACCTCCAACACATCTTCCAAAGTCAGAGGTTCGAAGTAGAGACGGTCTGAGGTATCATAGTCGGTCGAAACCGTTTCGGGGTTGGAGTTCACCATCACCGTTTCAAAACCGATTTCCCGTAGCGCAAAACTAGCGTGCACGCAGCAGTAGTCGAACTCGATGCCCTGCCCGATCCGATTGGGCCCTCCGCCCAAAATCATGATCTTCTTCTTATCCGAAGGCATGACTTCGTTTTCATCCCCGTAACTCGAATAATAATAAGGGGTAAACGCCTCAAATTCTGCCGCGCACGTGTCAACAAGCCGGTAGGTCGTCGCCGGGCCCCGGGCTTTGCGGGCCGCACGCACCTCATCAAAGTCGCATTTTAGAATGTGCGCGATCTGCGCGTCGCTGAATCCGAATTTCTTGGCCCGAACGAACAACCCCTGATCCAAGGTCGCGAGATTTTGCAATTTGAGCTCCTGCTCCATCTCGAAGATTTCCCGGAGCTGGTGCAGGAACCAGACGTCGATTTTTGACAGGTCAAAGATCTCATTAACCGTCATACCGATAAGAAACGCGTAGCGGATATAAAAAACGCGCTCAGCATTCGGGGTGGCCAACTTACTGAGGATAATCGCCTTTTCGGGCGGTTCATCTCCCCCCAATTTCCCGCCGCCACCAAAGCCCTTGGCTCCGATTTCGAGCGAACGCAGCGCTTTCTGCATCGATTCCTTAAAGGTGCGACCAATAGCCATCGCCTCCCCCACCGATTTCATGGCCGAGGTCAGCGTGGTGTCGGTGCCCGGGAATTTCTCAAATGTGAAACGCGGGATTTTGGTGACCACATAGTCAATCGTCGGCTCAAACGAGGCTGGCGTTAACCGGGTGATGTCGTTGCGGAGTTCGTCCAACGAATACCCCACGGCCAATTTTGCAGCAATTTTTGCGATCGGGAACCCGGTCGCTTTTGAGGCCAACGCCGATGACCGCGACACCCGCGGATTCATTTCGATCACGACCTGCCGGCCGGTGGCCGGATCGAGGGAAAATTGAATATTTGAACCACCGGTTTCGACGCCGATTTCGCGAATCACCGCGAAGGAGGCATCACGCATGGCCTGATATTCTTTGTCAGAGAGTGTCATCGCTGGCGCCACCGTAATGGAATCACCCGTGTGCACGCCCATCGGATCGAAGTTTTCGATCGAGCAGATCACGACACACTGGTCCTTGTGATCCCGCAT
>CAXBOL010000824.1:0-2723 GCA_963977295.1 uncultured Opitutaceae bacterium | reverse complement strand
TCAGCACCAGCCTGCTCCTCCTGCTCGGCGCGGTCGGACTCATTCTCCTCATCGTCTGTTTCAACCTCGCGAACCTGCTCCTCTCTCGCTGCATCGCCCGCGTGGGTGAACTCAGCGTCCGACTCGCTCTGGGGGCCACCCCAGCCCGTCTGGCCCGGGTGGTCATTGCGGAAAGTCTCAGCCTGGCTCTTCTCGGAGGGCTGCTCGGCAGCGTCATTGCCGCCTTGGCCTTGCCCGTCATCGCCAATCGAATCCCTCCGGTCCTGCTCCCGCGGGCCCACGAGGTCGCGCTTTCGCCCGCCGCCTTGGGTGTCGGTCTAGCCGCCGCCCTCCTCAGCGCCTTGTTATGCTCCTGTTTGCCCGCGTGGTATCTCGCCCGGGCCAATATCAATCAATGGCTCAAAGACAGCTCCGCCCGCGGCGCCACCAACACCGGCATCGCCAAATGGCAATCCCCTCTCGTCTCTGGCCAAGTGGCTCTCACCGTCACGGTGCTGGCCGCCGCCATGCTCCTCATGCAAAGTCTCGTGCGGCTCAATCAGGTCCCTGCCGGGTTCAACGCCGACGACGTGCTCGCCCTGCGTCTTTCGCCCCCCATCACCCGATACGAAACCAACGACGAACTCTTCCGCTACTACGACGATATGCTCAAGGTCGTGCAAGCCGTGCCCGGGGTCGCCTCCGCCGCCATTAATGCCAGTGCGCCCCTCAACGGCATCACCCTCTCCTATCCCAGCTGGCGCCAAGGCACTACGACCGACGCCGACAACGCCCTCGAGGCGGTGTATGCTCCGATCAGCGACGACTTCTTTAAAACCCTGCAAATCCCGGTGCATGCGGGACGCACCTTCACCGAGCATGACCGCGCCGACGGCGCCCCCGTTTGCGTGGTCAACGAAACCTACGCGCGCCGCATGTTTCCCGACGGCAATGCCATTGGCCAAAGTGTCATGATCCTGCCCTGGATGGGCCCCGTCTATCGCGAAATCGTCGGCATCGTGGGCGACACCAAACAGACCCTGCTCTCCGAGCCTCCTCCCCCCCAAATCTATGTGCCCGACGAGCAAATGCCGTGGTTCTTCTCCACCCTGCTCGTCCGCCTCGATCGACCGGCCGTGGCCAACGCCGTCACCGCAGCCTTGCGGGCCCACGACAATACGCTGCCCGTATTGGCCACTTCACTACGGGAGAACATCGCGCAAAGCTCCACCACGTCGCGACTCTACGCCTACCTCTTCACTGGGTTTGCCGGCCTCGCCTTGGGCCTCTCCGCCTTCGGACTTCATGCCAGTCTGCGATTCTCGCTGGAACAACGCATCAAGGAGATCGCCATCCGCATCGCCCTCGGCGCCAGTCCCACTTCCATTCGCCAACTCCTATTGGGACGCGCCGGCCGGTTGACAGGGATCGGTCTTGGCATCGGCACCGCTTTTGCCATCCCCGCCAGCTACCTCCTGCGCGGTAGTCTCTACGGCATCGCTCCGAGTGATCCCATCACCTACGTGCTCCTCATCGGGCTCATCGCGATGGTCACGACCTTGACCGCGCTCCCGCTGGCCTACCGGGCGTCCCGCATTCCGCCAGCGACCGTGCTTCAATCCTCCTAACCCTGAACCGCTAACCCAATCCAATTTGTCACCCATTAAGTGACTTAATTCCATATCTAACTCCTTACTATCATGAAATGTATCATAAAATTCGCCCTCATTCTCGTCGTCATCGCGGGCTTCACCCTGGTTGTTCGCGCTGAAGATGCGCCGACCGCTGGCGATCTCGTTGGCCAAGCCGGCGCCTTACTCGCGGCTCAAGACTCCAAGGGTGCGATCAAACTCTACGAGGATGCCATCAAGGCCGACCCGACCAATGCCGAGCTGCAGACTCTCTACGCCCGCGCCCTCAGCGTGCGCATCAACGAGGTCAACTTCATGGCCAAGGGTATGATCGCGGGCAAGATGCTCAAAGCCTATCAGACCTCCGTCGAACTGAACCCTGATCATGTGGAGGGCTGGATTGGACTCAGCCGCTACTACCTCAACGCCCCGCCCATCGCCGGTGGCAGTTTGGAAAAAGCGACCACCTACGCCAATGAAGTTAAAAAACGCGTGTCCTGGCTTGGTGAGGTCGAGCTTGGACTCATCACCGAAAAAGCCGGGGACAAGGCCGCCGCCGCCGGCCATTTCCAAGCTGCGCTCGACGGCAACCCCCAACACGGCGAGGCCATCGCCGGGCTCAAGCGCGTGACCGCGGCCGAGTAGAAATAAAGGACGACAGGTCCTACCGACAACCCGCCGCGCAATGCCCTGAGCAGCAAACGCCTCCCGTGAGCTTGTAACGTATTACGTTACTTCTTTGCAGGAGGTTTTTTTTTGAGCCAATGAACGGCACGGCTCTTGGCGCGGAATCGAGAGACCCGAGCGCATTTCAAGGGAACCATAGCCGTAACCCGGGAAAAATCGGTCTACCCGTCGAGACTTCTGACTTTAGGCGTGTGGCCGGGGTCACCGCCCCCGGTGCTCCCTGCGCCACTCCACCGCGGTCGTCGGCCAGCGACGCCCCTACATACCAGCCGCCCAACTATCCCTGTAGGGGCTTCGCTTGACGAAGCCCGTCTCGTGCTGATGGCCGTCCCAAACCTCGCGTTTATCCGGCCCTACGGGTCAGCGACCCCGGCCACGACAGTATTTCGAAAAGTGCTTTACGAAGATTCGGCCGGAGCTGCAGCT
>CAXBOL010000823.1:0-2724 GCA_963977295.1 uncultured Opitutaceae bacterium | reverse complement strand
CGATCGAGCGGCTATGACCGCCCGCCAGACCGTCTTTGTCGAAGCCTATACTCATGATATTGCCGACCTCCAAGATCCGACCAAAAGCCTCGTCACGCAGGTCGTAATAGATGGTTGGTCCAAGCTGCTCATCCCCGGTTCTCGCCGCCCCGACAAGGCTTACACGTCGGCCCCCGAGGGCATTGAACTCTTCGATCTGAAAACCGATCCGCTCGAGCACCACAACCTGGCGGCTACAAGACCGGACGAAGTGAAGCGGCTGACTGCGCTACAAGCCGCCGCATGGAAATGAGCGAGTCTGTTCCGGATCGAATTCGCACGATGCCTCCCCGCTCCGCCAAGCCAGCCGTTTAACTCATAACAAGCCTCTCACTCCCTTCTCACGATGTGAGTCTACTTGAAAATAAAATGATTCTGCGGACCTAAATCTGAGCGGTTGAACCAAGGATCCGGCGCAAGCTTTGCCCAAGGCCAGCCGGACTTTGCCGCGGTGCCAACCTCACCTACTTTCGTCTTCGGTTTTTAACGGAACCCTCACCTCCCTTTGATTTCTTCATCATGCGTTTGATCCATCTTGGCCTCTTACTGATCATCACCGCCTGCGGCCATGCCGCCGTGACGGTCAATGACCTTCGCTGTGAATTTCTGCGTAACCCGCAAGGCATCGAGTGCGCAGCTCCTCGGTTCAGCTGGAAACTCACTTCCGACCAACGCAACGTCAACCAGGTCGCCTACCGGATTGAGGTCGCCAGTTCCGCGGAAAACCTCGTTACGGGCTCCGCGGATCTCTGGGACAGTGGTCGAGTCGAGAGCGAACAGTCTCATCTGGTTCCGTATGGCGGTGTTCCTTTATCATCCCGCCAACTCGCTCACTGGCGGGGAACCGTCTGGACCACAGCCGGACCATCCGTCCGCAGCGAAGGATCAGCCCAGTGGACCATGGGACTATTGCAGCCATCCGACTGGCAAGCGCAATGGATCGGCGGCGGAGATGTCGCCCCCCATCCGGATCCGTTGGTGGAAGCGTGGTGCGAAGAAGTGGTCTTTCTGCCGCCACCTTCTCGCGGTTTCAGTGGAGTTCCTTCACACTACGAACAGCGTGCTCGGGCGCAACAACCGGAACGCGTCGCCACCGTCAAAGCCTCCCAGCCCGCCGTGTGGTTGCGCAAATCATTCGTGCTCCCTCAGTCCGTGACAAAGGCCACACTCTACTCTGCCGCACTGGGCTACTACGAACTCTATCTGGACGGACAGAAGGTCTCCGATCGCGTGCTTGATCCCGGTCAAACCGATTACGAAAAACGCGTGCTCTACAACATCGATGATCTCACGGCCGACCTTCCCGCCGGACCGCACGAGCTCCGCATTCTATTGGCGGAAGGCTGGTATGGGCAAAGCCAGGGGTTCTTCAATGCGAACTTCCGCTACGGCAACCCGCTGGCGCTCGCCCAACTCGAAATCCAGCTCGCAGACGGTCGCAATCTCACCATCGCCACCGACGCAACTTGGGAATTCGCCGCCAGCAATATCGCCAAAGCCAATCTCTATTCCGGCGAGGTCGTCGATGGTCGCCTCGGTGAATCCGACCTGCGCTGGCAACCCGTGGCCGGCCCCCTGCATAATCAACCTTTGCCCGAACAGCTTGAATCCCAGCTCTTGCCGCCCGCCCGGAAGGTGCGCGCCATCCCCGCGCTGAGCGTCATCGAGTCCCGGCCCGGAGTGTGGCTTTTCGATCTCGGCGAAAACATCGCCGGCTGGCCCCGGCTCCGCCTCAATGCGCCTCGCGGCACCGCGATTGACCTGCGGTTTGCCGAACTCATGACGCCGGACAATCGCATCAACTGGGGCACCCAGGGCCGGGGAGCAGTCGGTGTGTATCAATGGGATCGTTACATCGCCGCCGGCACTGGACCGGAATATTACGAGCCGCGTTTCACTTATCACGGCTTCCGTTATGTGGAGGTGACAGGACTTCCCTCTGCTCCCGCGGTCGAAGACCTGACCGCTTACCTCGTGCGGTCGGATGTGGAGAGCATTGGGTCCTTCGACTGTTCCGACCCGCTGATGAACCGTCTGCACGAGACGATCCGCCGCACCTACGAAAGCAACCTCGTCAGTATCCCGTCCGATTGCCCCATTCGCGAAAAATGCGGCTGGCTGGGTGACGCGCACGTCACGCAGGAGATGAGTTACTACAACTATGACATGGCTCAATTCTGGGCCAAGTATGCCCGGGATATCCGGACCACCTCCGACATGAACGGCGGCTTGCCCGACAGTATCGTGCCGGGTCGGCGGCCCGGTATCGATGCTTTCGACTGGGGGGTTGCGACGGTGTTCATTCCTTGGCAGCACTATCAACACACCGGCGATCGCCGGGTCTTGGAGCAACAGTGGGATTACATGGTGAAATTCATGGATTATGGTCGGAAAATTTCCCGCGACTGGATCATCCACCAAGCGCTCGGCGATTGGTGCGACCAGCCCATCACAATTGCGCTCTCGAATACCCGACCCGACGGCAGTCCGTTCAACTCCCTGCCAGCCACCACCGCGACCATGCATTTCTTTTACGCGGCCAAAGTCATGGCCCAGATGGCCGACGTGCTGGGTTACCCGGAGGACGCGAAACGGTATGGGGAGTGGCGCGAGGCGATTCGCACCGCGATCAACCAGAACTATTTCCACGTGCGCGGGAACACCTACGGCAGCCAAGCGGGCAAT
>CAXBOL010000822.1:0-2725 GCA_963977295.1 uncultured Opitutaceae bacterium | reverse complement strand
TCCCTTTCATTATGCCTCAACAAGTTGTTCTGTTTCTCATCGATACCCAAGGTGCCAACTGTGTGGGCACCTATGCGGGCATTGCGGAACTGGGCACCCCCAACATCGATCGACTTGCCGCCGAGGGAGTGCGGTTTGACACGGCTTACACCTGCTCGCCGGTTTGTGGCCCGGCGCGTTCGGCGTTGCTCACCGGCCTTTATCCGCATGCCAACGGAGTTCTGAGCAATGATCAGGCCCCCCATCTGGACATTCCCACCATCGGCGAACGCTTGCAGAAAGCGGGCGTCGCGACGGGTTATGTGGGCAAATGGCATTTGGACGGCACCGACTATTTTGGCCACGGAAATTGTCCGGCCGGGTGGAGTCCCGATTTTTGGTTTGATGGGCGTAATTATCTAGACTCGTTACCGGACGATAACTCCCGATTGCTGTCCCGACGGGTGCTGACGCCGGAAGAAATTTCGGAAAACGGGATCACGGCGGAGTTTACCCATGCCCATCGAACCGCAGACAAAGCCCGTGCGTTCATCGAAGCGCATGCCGACCAAGATTTTTTCCTGGTGGTGTCGATTGATGAACCGCATCACCCGTTTATTTGTCCCGAACCTTTTGCCAGTGCGTTTTTGGATTATAAATTCCCGATCGGTGAATCGTTCCATGATGATCTGGCGGACAAACCCCGTTCGCAGCGCGAATGGGCGGGCCATTTCTCGGGTGCAAACGGAGATGTGGTGGTGGAGGAGGGCCGGGCGTTCTATCGCAATCCCAGTTATTTCGGTTGCAACAGTTTCAGCGATTTTGAGGTCGGCCGAGTGTTGGAAGCCATCGATCGTCACGTGCCGGACTCCATGGTGATTTACACGAGTGATCACGGGGATATGTTCCACTCCCACGGTCTCAATGGGAAGGGCCCGGTTGTTTACGATGAGATTTGCCGCATTCCTTTCATCATTCGAGGCGGGACAGGGGTGGAGTCTGGCGCAAACTCCGCGTCGCCGGTTTCGCACATCGATGTGGTTCCTACCATATTGGATTACTTCGGGGAAGAATTACCCCCCATCCTGCAGGGTAAATCGCTGCTACCGCAATGCCGAGACGCGACCCAGGTGGTCAACGATCAGGTGTTTATCGAATTCAACCGCTTTGAAATCGATCACGATGGATTTGGGGCATTTTCCCCGATTCGTGCCGCGTGTGATGGTCGTTTTAAACTGGCGATTAATTTATTGGATACAGACGAACTCTACGATCTGGAATCTGATCCGGCGGAGCTGCGCAATCTGATTCATGATGAGGCTCACCGGACGGTGCGGAATCGACTGCACGATTTGATTCTGGACTGGCAAGGTCACACGCGCGACGTGATGCGTGGCCCTCATTGGGGTCGCCGGGTTTGGCGCGACGTCAATGAATCGACGTGGGGTGGTCCGACGCGTCCGAGGCCCTTTGATGACCGTTTTGCTCCACGAACGTTGCTCTACGACACCGGGCAGGTGATTGAGAAATTCGTGTATCCAAAACACTGATCCGCTGCAGGTGCTAAGGGGCTTCGGCGGACAGTGATTGGGGGGTCGGGAGTAGATATAAGGGATCCTCGAGCGGGCCTTGTAGCTTTCGCACGGTTGAGCCGTCCTGCCAAAGGCAGGTCATTACGATGGTGCGAGGATACTGCGGCACCCCAAATTCATTGGCCTGCAACGAAGCGATGAGCTGATCCACCGCGACCTCCGCAACAATGTTGTTGAGGTAGGGCACCCCCGCCATGCCGGTCGGACCGTCTTTCTCGGAATCCAAGAACGCGTAGCCCATTTTTTCGGGATCGGGGATGCCGGATGGACAAAGAAAATTAAACCACTCGCCGCCATAGCCGATGATGGCGTCGGGCCGATGTTTTTTACACCAACGCTCGATGCGGGCAGCCTGCGGCATTTCGATGCACGGGGGGATGCGGTCTTTGGCCGGTAAGAGCCGTCCGATGTCGAGGAATCCGGCGCTGATCAAATCGCGGGATCGCGCATTGGTCTCGGGGCGAAGCATCAATCCGATGCGGTGGTAGCCTCGGGCCAGGAGCTGGGCCATGGCCAGACGGACGTTGCGATAATGATCGATCACGACCCGATGCATGGGAGGCTCCACGACAGAATAGCCGATGGCCTGAGCAGCGTAGCTATCACTATCGAAAGGAACCGCACCGGTGATGTCGCGATGCATGCCAAAGAGCACGCCCCGGATGCCGCGGGCTTTAATGATCTGTTGAAAACGCCCGGAATTGAGACCGTTTTGTCCCCACTGAAAGACTTCCAACCCGTAGCCGCGTTCCTTGGCCCGCTTTCGCACATGATTGATGGTGGTTTCGAGGTAGGGGGACTCCTCGGGGTTAGTGGAATTCTCGGCCTGCACCAACGCCAGTGTTTCCATCCCACGACCCAACGCCTGCTTCTTGAGCAGGGTCATGAGTTCCGAGACCCGGGCGTTGCGTTGGTAGCCCAAGTCTTTGGCAATTTTCAGCACTCGCTCTCTCGTTTTTAGGGGGATCGAGGTATCGCCTCGCATCGCCATCGACACTGCGCCCAACGAAAGGCCGGCTTTTTCTGCGATGGATCGCAAACTGGCGGGGTTACGTTTTTTTGCCATGAAATCTCATAAATTAATAATCCTGCAAAAATTGCAACCTTGTCTGAACCGTTCAGCCGAAATTGATCACAATTCAGTAATCGCAGAG
>CAXBOL010000821.1:0-2733 GCA_963977295.1 uncultured Opitutaceae bacterium | reverse complement strand
ATGGCCTCGAGCGGCTGGGCGAAGCGGGCGGGAGCGAGTTCTTGGTGAAGGGCGTCGGGAAACGCATCGACTCCGAGCACCGGCACATCGTTGGGCACCTGCAAGTTTGCGGCGCGGCAGGCTTGCACGGCAACGAGCGTGGCGGCGGCGTCGACTCCGATGATGGCGTCGACGCGGCCTCTGCCCGTGAGCAGGGGTTGCACGGTGGCCGCCGAAGCGGGCCATCCCGGTAATTCTGATTGTCGGGCGATGTAGCGGGGAGCGAGTTTGCGGAATGCGGAAAGGCGTTCTTCGTTGTCGGGTTCACCGGGACGGCCTCCGAAGAACAGCACGTGGCGGGCGCCGCGTTGTTGAAATCGTCGCAAGGCGTCTTCGATCCACAGATGTTGGTTGAGGCGGACGGACTTCCAGTTTGGGCACGCGGGGATGCGACCCATCATGCACGTGACGGGTTTACCGCCGGAGCGGAGCGCATCGATGAGCGGGTCGTCGCGGCGCGGGTAAAGGAGTATCCACCCGTCGCAACGAGATCGGCGCAGCGTGCGCCGAGCATGATCGACGGAGACTGGTTGGCTGCGATCGACTGGGCAGATCAACAGGTCGAGATCATGGGGAATCAATTGCCGCGACAGCGCCGCGAGGAAGCGTTGGATGAACGGGGTGTCCGTGCCTTCCACCTCGAGCGGCCAGACCAACCCCAATACGTCGTGACGACCGGTGGTGAGGGTGCGTCCTGACGGGCTCGGGTAGTAGCGCTCGTGGTCGGCCAAAGCGAGGATGCGCTCGCGGGTGGCCGGCCGGATTTTTTCCGGCTCGTGAAACGCCCGGGAGACGGTGGCGGTGGAGACCCCGGCGAGTTTCGCGAACGCTGCGATGTTCATGGAGAATCGGTAGCGGAGTCACCGCGGGAGCGGCAAGCGTGGAGACGAATGATCGCAAAAAGGAGCAGGGCTGGCAACAAATGTAAGGCTTTACATCTTCGGGCTTGAGCGGCCCGGCAAGGTGGGCAGAATCAGCGGGCATGCGACCCATAGTGCAGATTTCGTTGGACCTCACTTCGATTGCAGAAGCTGTTGAGACGGCACACCTGGCGATGCGAGCGGGAGTTGATTGGCTGGAAGTGGGCACGCCGCTGATTATTGCGGAAGGGATGCATGGCGTGCGGGCGTTGCGGGCGGAGTTCCCGGGGGTCCCGATCGTGGCCGATCTCAAGACGATGGATGGCGGTTGGTTGGAAGCGGAGTTGATGGCTAAAGCAGGGGCGACTCACGTGGTGGTGATGGAGCGGGCGCATCCCGAAACGATCAAAGTCGTGGTGCAGGCCGGACGGGATTTTGGGGTGAAGGTGATGGGCGACAATCTTGGGGCGCCCGATATGGTGGCGGCGGCTCGCCGATTAGCCGAGCTGGGTTGTGACTACGTCATCCATCACGTGGGCTTTGACGAGCGGCGCGGTTTGGTCGCGGCCGGTCAACGTTGTCCGAGTCCGCTGGATCAATTGGCTGAAGTCGTGCGTGCCGTCGACGTGCCGGTCCAAGCGGTGGGCGGATTATCGATTGAGCAGGCGATCCGCACGCCTGCCTACGGTGCGCCGCTGGTGGTGTTGGGCGCGCCATTGGTGATAGATGCCGATGCGTTTAGCACCGCGGCAGGAGACATCGAAGGGCAGCTGCGTTTGATTTGTGAAAAAGTGCATGGCTACGGCGATGTGCCAGTGGGAACGAACAGGAATCATAAATTGCCATGAATACGATGATGCAGGCGTTGGTTAATTATGCACCGGAACCCGGTAGCGTGGAACTGCGGGACGTGCCGGTGCCGTCGATCGGCGAAGACGATGTGTTGCTAGCGGTTGAAGCGGTGGGGGTGTGCGGCAGCGACCTGCATCAGTATTCCGGCCATCAGAGTTGGCCGGTGAACTACCCGGTGATTCTCGGCCACGAGTTCAGCGGCTCCATTAAAGCGTGCGGGACCCGCGTGCGGGGTTTTGCGGAAGGTGACCGGGTAGTGAGTGAAACGGCGGCGGTCATCGACGAAACCTCCGCCTTCTCGCGGCAGGGACTCTACAATCTGGACCCGCAGCGCAAAGGTTTTGGTTACGGGGTCGACGGCGCGATGGCGCGCTTCGTGAAAGTGCCGGCGCGGTGCCTGCATCACATTCCGGCCGGGCTCGCGTTCGAAGTCGCGGCGCTCACGGAGCCGTGCTGTGTGGCCTATAACGCGACTTGCGTGCAGGCCAAGATTCTACCGGGTGATGCGGTCGTGGTGTTGGGGCCCGGACCGATTGGATTGTTGTGCGCGATGATGGCCCGGTTGGCGGGAGCGGGGCAAATCACCGTGGTGGGGATTCCGGCGGACGCCCGACGACTTGAGGTGGCGCGGCAGCTGGGGGCGGACCTGACTTTAGGAGCCGCGGGTGAAGATTTGGGGGAGTGGAAACGGGCCTTTGGAGACGGTCACGGCGTCGATGTCGTGATCGATGCCGCGGGGGTTTCGGCGACGCTCAAACTCGCGCTCGATCTCGTGCGGCCGGCGGGGCAGATCGTGAAAGTCGGTTGGGGGCCGCAGCCGATTAATTTTTCGCTCGATCAATTGGTGCAGAAAGCGGTGACCCTGCAGGGAAGCTTTTCGCACAACTGGCCGATTTGGGAAAAGGTCTTGGCGTTGTTGGGATCGGGCCGGTTGAACCTTGATCTGGTGCTCAATCGCGTAGTGCCGCTGGCGGACTGGCGG
>CAXBOL010000820.1:0-2737 GCA_963977295.1 uncultured Opitutaceae bacterium | reverse complement strand
GCCGCGTCGCCTTCGCCAATGTCCGCCTGATCCCACCAATAGGGGCCAAAGGCGCCGTGACGGTGCACTTCGGCGAATCCCTTGACGCCGGACGCATCGATCGCACCCCGCCTGGCACCGTGCGCTACGGGATGACCACGGTCGACTTGGGCTCGTCGTCCTCGATCGTCGCCGCGCCGCCCGCCGATGTGCGCAACACTTGGGATCCCAATACGACCGACTTTCGGCACGAAGCGATGCGCATGTTGGCTTCCCCGCCTCCTCCCGCCATTCTCACGCCTGCCGAGTGGGGTGTCGTGTTGCCCTACCGCTGGCTCGAAATCGAAGGCTGGCCCGGGGAATTGCATCCCGAGCACCTCACGCGCCAGTCCATCTTCGCCTCCACGTGGGACGACACCGCCGCCGACTTCCGCTCCTCAGACCCCACCCTCAATCGGATTTGGGAACTGTGCCGTTATTCCATCAAAGCCACCACCTTCGCCGGCATCTACGTCGACGGCGATCGCGAACGCATCCCCTATGAAGCCGATGCCTACCTGAATCAGCTCAGCCACTACGCCACCGACAACGATGTCCAAATGGCTCGCGACACCCTCGATCACCTGATGATCCACGGCACGTGGCCGACCGAATGGGCGCCCCACCTCGTCCTCATGGCCCACGCCGACTGGATGCGAACCGGCGACACCTCGTGGCTCCAAGCCCGCTTCGAAGAACTGAAAACGAAACTGCTCACGCATCGGGCCGGCCCGGACGGACTCATCCGCAGCGACGAAAAACAGCGCGGTAAAAACGACATTGTCGATTGGCCCAAGGGCGAGCGCGACGGCTACGTGTTCACCGAAATCAACACCGTCATCAACGCCCTGCATCTGCACACCCTGCGCCTGATGAGCGAGATGGCCGCCGCCCTCGGCAAACCGGCTGAAGCCCGACACTATGCTCAACTGCGCGAGTCAACGCTCAAGGAATTTCAAGCGCGCCTCTTCGACTCCTCCCGCGGCATCTACGTCGACGGCATCGGAACCGATCACGCTTCGCAACACGCCAACCTCTTCCCGCTCGCCTTTGGGCTCGTGCCGGAAGGTGCGCAAGAATCCGTCACCAAATTTGTGATCAGCCGCGGCATGGCCTGTTCCGTCTACGCTGCGCAATACCTCATGGAAGGCCTCTTCGCCCACGAAGCGGGAGCCGCTGCCCTCGATCTCATTCTCGCTCCCGGCGACCGCAGCTGGCGACACATGGTCGAAAGCGGCACGACCATCAGCTGGGAGGCCTGGGATCTGAAATACAAACCCAACCAGGACTGGAATCACGCCTGGGGCGCCGCGCCCGCCAACATCCTCCCGCGCTTTGTGCTCGGAGTGGAACCAACTGAAGCCGGATGGCACACCATCCGCGTGCGCCCTTCAACGGGCTCGCTCACCCAAGCTTCCGGCAAAATTCCGTCCCCTCACGGTCCCCTCTTCGTCGCTTGGACACATACCGACTCATTCAAACTAAACCTCACCCTTCCCTCCGGCATCTCGGCTCAACTCGAACTCCCCGCCACTGCCGACTCCACGGAGGTTCTCCTCAACGGACAACCAGTCGCTGCCGTCCGCGATGGCCTTCGTTGGATAGTCACCGCCCCCCTCACCCAATCCGCCACCATCGAAGTCCGCTGAGCCTAAACGAATCAGTTTTAACCACAGATTCACACAGATCGACACAGATTCAAAATCACCGAACCATTCCATCCTGCCGGGTTCCATCGCGTAACGGTAGTGGAGCCATTCGTGTCTATTTGTTCTTCAATCGCCCTGAAAGGCACCCATTTGCATCACCCCTTCGGGGCACGCTTTTCAAGCGCACCATCTCCGCGCTTACGCGCTCCGTGTGGTTAAAAAAACAAACCAGTCCACCTCATCCACTTCCCTTAATGCTCAAAAAATTCACCTCCTGGCTTCTCCTCACGCTCTTCGCCACCACTGCATTCGCGGCCGACCCGATCAAGGTCATGCTACTGACCGGACGTTCCAGCAAATACCACAGTTGGGAAGGCACCAGCGCCGCCATCCGCCAACACCTCAACGACGCCGGTATTTTTGCTGTGGATACCGTGACCGCGCCGCCCCCCGGCAGCGATCTGGCAGGCTTCGCCCCGAACTGGAGTGACTATCAGGCCGTCGTGCTCGATTACGACGGGGAGGAATGGTCCGAGCCCACCAAAAAGGCGTTCGTCGACTACATCAAAAACGGCGGCGGACTTGTCACCGTCCACGCCACCAACAACTCATTCGCCTACTGGCCCGAGTATCTCGAAATCACCGGACTCGGCGGCTGGGGGAGTTCTAAATTTTACGACCCTCAGATTAATCCCGGCGATCCGGTGCGCGAAAAAAGCCGCGACGAATCCTGGGGCCCCCGGGTCTACTGGGAAGGATGCGAAATGGTGAAAGACCATTCCCCCGGCTCGACCACGCATCCGGCACGTCATGACTTTCTGGTGACAGTGCGTAGTCCCGATCACCCCATCACCCGCGGCCTGCCCGAGATGTGGCTGCAACCCCAGGACGAGGTTTATTCCAACATGCGCGGACCGGCCAAAAACATCACGATCCTCGCCACCGGATTCGCCGATCCCTCGCTCAAGAATGCGTCGCCGCACCACGAACCGTTGTTGTTCACCGTCGGCTACGGCAAAGGTCGCGTCGTGCAGAACGTCTTCGGCCATGACATGGCCGAAGACGTTCTG